>CBDUNM010000130.1:0-14480 GCA_965368585.1 uncultured Chromatiales bacterium
TGATCGTCGATCCCGCCTGGCAGCCGGACCGGATCGAGGCCGCATTGCGAGGTGCGGGCGCAAGGCTTTGCGGGATACTGATCACGCACGGGCACCATGATCACGTCAATCTGGCCGTGCCAATGGCGGAACGACACCGCTGTCCCGTGTTTATCTCCGCGGCGGACCTGGCCTTGTCGCGCCTCGATTCGAGCTATGTTCGACCCATCGACGCCGGTTTGCGCCGTATCGGTGGTTTCGACGTGCACGCGCTGCAGACGCCGGGTCATACCCCGGGCAGCGTCTGCTACCGGATAGGCGGGCATGTGTTTACCGGCGATGTGCTGTTCGCGGAGGGGTGCGGCCTGTGTGCCACCGACGCTGCGGCGGCGACCATGTTCCGCAGCCTGAAAAGGCTGCGGCAGGCGATCACCCCGTCATGCCGTGTCTACCCCGGTCACACTTATATCAAGCCGCCGGGTCAGACATTTGCAGATGTATTGCGCGGCAACATCTATCTGCAATTCGAGGATATCGATACCTTTACCGCATTTCGCATGCGCCGTGGTCAGACGCGCGCGCAACTGCTCGATTTCGCCCGGACCGATCGGAACTAATACCTGAACGGAATGTAGATTAATGCCTGCGTCCGGGTCCTTGCCACCGGCTAAGCTGGATTACACCATTCGGGTAAAGATGGAGTGTCAGCGATGAATCAGAAGCGACGCGGAATCAGAAGCAACGTGTTGAAGCGGAGGTTCGCATGAGTGAACGGAACAGAACTTACCTGCGCGAGGACATCGAACGATGGTCGGTACCAGTTTCCGTAAGTGGCTGCTGGCTTTGGGAGGGCAGGGCGGAATACGCACGTATGCAGTTCATCGATAAACGCACGTATGTGAATCGGCTAGCTCACGTGGCGTTCGAAGGTCAACAGTCGACACGCGACACGGCCCGTCACAAGTGCCACAACGACTGTTGTGTAAATTCGTCGCACCTGTCACTGGTCCGACATTGAACACGGCGTCGCGCCTTATCCCATCGACACAGTGGACCAAAGTCATGATCAACGAAATGACCGCAATACCGGATAGAACGCTTGAATTTTTTGCCAAGGGCTTTTTCAACGAAGCCTGTCTGTACGGATTCGGCCGTACCGACTATGTACGATTCGTCAATCACCTGCTGGACCTCGCCATCGCGATGAAGAAAGGCGATGTGTCGCATGCCGCGTCCGGCGGGTCGGTGGACGAAGCAAACCCGACCCTCGGCGGCTGGTCCGTCATTGAGGCGGGCGAACTGCCGATCGCAGGCGAACAGGTCGTGATCCGCGCCTATGACGAGGCCCAGGACCGGCAGGCTATGCAAGAGTGGATGAGCGCCAATTCAGGGCGGCAATTCATGCCGTCGATCCCCGATTCCGAAGCGTTTCTCGCCGCGGTGGACAGCCGGATCGGTGTCGTAACGCTGCCGGACGGCGCGTCGATCGGCGCGATAGCCTACATCGATCACGACCTGCAACAACGCCGCGCCGAGTTACGACTGCTAGCCGAGGGCCGGGTAAGGGCGGGTCCTGGTCTCGGCAGGGAGGCGGTCCGGCTATGGATCGCGTACGGCATCAGGACGATCGGCCTGCGTAAGATTATTCTCTCGACGCTCGATACCAGCGTACGCAATATACGCTTGAATGAGTCACTGGGATTCGAAATCGAAGGGATTCTGCGCGACGAGATTTTCGTCAACGGACGCTATCGCGACGTGTTGAGGATGGGATTGAATGCGGCGCGGTTTGACGCTCGACAGATCGACTGTTCGGTCGCTCAGGAGGCCGGCGGCTAGCTGCTATGTTGCACGCGCCGACAACGAAATTGTCGATACGGACCAAGTGCAGGTAAAAATGAAGGCGTAAGCGGGACGCCGGGACAATGAGTAAATGCGGCAATCTAGCGAACCGAAATGACCGATGAGAACATGTCACAACGATTGTTTGGTGACGTTGCCTTTGTTCGACTTTCCCACGTGCTTGCCCATGCACTCCTCACTCGTAACTCCGGTTAGTAGAGGCCTGTCTTCTTGGTGATACGAAAACCTGAACGACGAAAGATTGAATTATTCAGACCGACAGACGTCTGCGTCGGTAGTATTTACAACAATAATGATGGACCGTCGATTAAGCTGTCTATTAAGACACAGGCCAGGATAAATGAGCGTATTCGCAGAATTTTTGGTAACCAATTCAGGTGAGTAACGAAGCGTGGCGTTGGACGCCTGTGATTCAACTCACATTTACCGGAGCAGACCAAGATATGCAAATCACCGATGTGCGACAAGATACTTCAATGATACCGCAGGGTTCAAAACGAAATCCTATGATAGGCGACAACGCGCGGGCCCAGGTCACCGTTCGCCTCGAATTTTCGACGCTGTTGAAAACCTTGTATCCGGCTATGCGGTTTAACAGTATCTTGGATCGAGGTTTGTTGGGTGTGACCGACCAGAATGCGCGATTCGGTGAAATTCCCTCGGTGCAAGTCTTTCTCGAAAAACACCGCATCCCTTATGATCTGTCGTGGGCAGAAGCGGACAGCTTCGATGCTGGTGTACGTCAAGTTCGCTATCGTGAGGGAGAACAGGGCGAAGTGGAAAACTGGATCTTTCCTTGGGAAGGTTTGACCTTGGATGAGGTCGAGTTGGATCAACTGGTAGCTGGCGATGCTTCGTCACTAGAATCAGTGCTGTTGCTGCAATGGCTTGCGGAAACGTCGACTCGCGCTTTTACTCTGCAACCACTGAACCAGATCCCACTTAGTATTCAGCAACGACTACTTGTCGGTCTTTACACGCGGTACGCCAAAGTGCGGCGAAATCCATCGCGTTTCTGGGTAAAACGAGTATCCAGTCAATTTGCCGCGTTTGAGCGTTACGCCACCGGTATACGACTAAGAGTATCCGATTTGCGCCGTGGTCGATGAGTCGTCGAGGCGCCGCGAATGCATTGGTAAATTCGTGATCGAGCGTTCGCGGTTTGGTCGGTGGTTAATTGCGCTTGATGCAAGAAACCATGTGATTATCGTGAAATTTTCATTCAATGTGACAACGAACCCTCGTATTCTCCAAAGAAAACAATAGCTCCGAAATGCCCACGAATCCTTAATTAGATTGCCGTCTTTATTAACTTCTTTGTATCTACCATAGGTTGCTCGGGCCCGAGCACCAGCCCCGCCAAAGGAGGCAAGGTGATCGATATGGAATGAGGCCGCCCGGCCCACTCCCGATCTTCGGCCACGATAGCGTTGAGGCCATTTCCCAGGTTGCTACCGCCGTAGTAACTTGAGTCTGAATTCAGCAACTCGCGATAGTTACCCGCCTGCGGGACGCCAATCCGATAGTGGGTTCGAGGCACCGGGGTCAGGTTCACCACCACGATGACGAATTCGTCATCGGCACGGCGAACGAAACTCAGTACTGACTGATCGGCATCATGGCAATCGATCCACTCAAAGCCCTGCCAGTCGAATTCGAAAGTAAACAATGCCGGGGTGTTGTGATACAGCTTATTCAGGTCCTTGACCAGTGCCCGAACACCTTGATGATAAGGATAATCGAGCACGTACCAATCCAAGGTCTGTTCACTGTTCCATTCCACGCCCTGCGCAAACTCGCCGCCCATGAACATCAGCTTTTTACCCGGGTGGGTGAACATATAGGTGTAGAGGACGCGCAGGTTGGCGAAGCGCTGCCATTCGTCGCCGGGCATCTTGTTCAACAGCGAACCTTTGCCGTGGACCACTTCATCATGCGATAGGGGCAAAAGAAAGTTTTCGGTGAATGCATACAACATGCTGAAGGTCAGCAGGTCGTGATGGTACTTGCGAAAGAAGGGGTTCTCTTTCATGTAGGACAGGGTGTCATTCATCCAGCCCATGTTCCACTTCAGGTCGAAGCCCAAGCCCCCCAGATATGTCGGACGACTGACTTGCGGCCAGGAGGTGGACTCCTCCGCCATCGTCAGTATGCCCGGCTGCTCGCTATGCACGGCCTCGTTGAGCTCACGAATGAAATCGATCGCTTCCAAATTCTCGTTACCGCCATACTGATTGGGAATCCACTCGGTGCGTGAGTAGTCGAGGTACAGCATGGAGGCCACTGCGTCCACGCGTATGCCATCCAGATGGTACTCCTCCAGCCAGAACAGGGCGCTGGAGATCAGAAAGGCCTTTACTTCGTGTCGACCGAAGTTGTAGATGAGCGTCGACCAATCCAGATGCTCACCTTTGAGGGGGTCTTCGTGCTCGTACAGTGCCGTTCCATCAAACCGCGCCAGGCCGTGGGCGTCTTTCGGGAAATGCGCCGGTACCCAGTCGAGGATAACGCCGATGCCGTGACAATGAAGCAAGTCGACGAAATAGCGAAAATCGTCGGGCGTTCCAAAGCGGCTGGTGGGTGCGAAATAACCGGTACTCTGATAACCCCAGGACTTGTCGTAAGGGTGCTCGGTGATGGGGAGCAACTCAATATGGCTGAAACCGAGGTCTCTGACGTGCTCGAGCAGACGGTGAGCGATGTCACGGTAATCGAGCATTTCGCCTTCCGGACCGCGTTGCCAAGATCCCAGGTGTACTTCGTAGATCGACATCGGCGCATGCAGCCAGTCGCGATCGGTCCGCGCCTGGAGCCACGCGTCGTCCTGCCACACGAATGACGAGGGCGGCTCAACGATCGAGGCTGTGTGCGGGCGCCGCTGGAAGTACCGGCCATAGGGGTCCGCTTTGAGATGAATTCTGCCATCCAGCCGTGAACGCAGCTCATATTTGTACAGGCCTCCGGCGTCGAGATCTGGGATAAAGAGTTCCCAGACCCCCTGCTGCGGATGCAGGCGCATGGGATGTGAGCGCCCATCCCAACGGTTGAAGTCGCCCACGACACTCGCCCGCTCGGCGTTGGGCGCCCACACTGAAAACAAAACCCCTGCGACGCCGTCGACTTCGTGCACCCGCGCACCCAACAGACGATAGGCACGTCGCAGCGAGCCATCGGCGAAATGCCGCAAATCGTCGCCATCGAGCTGCGGCAGGTAAGTATAAGGGTCATGGCAGATGTGTTCACGATGCGCCTGGTCGCGCCATATGAGCCGGTAATGCGCCGGTAGCAACTGGCCATCGCCCCGCCATTCGAACACGTCCGTACCTTCGAACCGTGTCATGCTCAAATCACGTTCGGCAATGGTCGCGGACTCGGCAAACGGCAGGATGGTTCTGATCACGGTCGCGCCGTTTTCCTGGTGCCGGCCCAAGATCGCAAAAGGATCGGGATGACGGCCTTCAGCCAACTTCGTGATATCGGGTGGCAATGCTTCTAAGCGCACGATCGGGCTCCTTGCTAGGCGATGGATGAGATGGCGAGCGGTAATAGTCTTTCTACAGGATAGCATCCATTCGTCTAGCGATCTCGTGACCGTGTCTCATTGTCACGTTAACCGGCTTTCGGGCATCCTATCGGCATGAATGCGCGACAATCCTGATACCGACGCCACCGCTTTCTTCCGGAAATCATTAGCCGCCCCGTCGGGTTCTATCGCCGCTTTTCCCTGAGCTTCCGCGATGTCGAAGACTTATTCGCTGAACCTGGGATTGCCGTTTCCTACGAAGCGATCCGCCGCTGATGTCTGAAGTTCAGGCCCCGCTGCCAGCGTTCGCCGAAAAGGCGCGAGCGACGACCTGAAAACGACTGGTTTGTCGACGAGGTCTTTTGTGCAGATTACGGGTCAGCGACATTACCTGTGGCAAGTCGTGGTCCAAGGTGGCGCTGTCACTGATATTTTAGTCCAACGTCGCCGAAATCGTAAGGCGGCCGAGCGATTCTGCCGCAAGGTATTGGTGGGTCAAGGACAGGAGCCGAGACGCAGTGTGACCGAGGGTTTGAGCAGCAATATCCCAGCGATTGAGGCAATCCTTCCTAGCCTGAACGTTGCACCATTCAGGTTAAGGCGATACGGCTCGTTTCTGGAGGAACCGTCGGCGGCAGGGGTGAGCCTGCGAAGCGGCGAACGCCCTTGCCATGGACGCAAAGGGCTGGACTAACTTGCGCAGCAGGGCCTGCGTAGCAAGAAAGTATTTATGGTGTCTTGCGGAAGAAATGAGCCGCGTCGGCGGGCCAACTGTCTCTACGATAGCCGCCAGAAAAGCGCCATCGGATCTAACTGGACCGCGTTTTTCTCGGCACTCAGCCGGTTCCCGGCTGGTCGGCTTTGCCGGGTGGGCTCTGCCCCTCGATTCGCACGCGTTCACACATGTCGAATTTCGCGATTCTTGGAGGTTGGTCGGGATCGACATACTCGATCAGCGCGATCACGGCGTGGAGACAGCCCCAGCCAATGTAACGGGCGGTGAAAGATTGTTGCGGTCCGGCGGTCATCAGGGAATTTTTGAAAGTGGGGTGATTCATCCAGTACGTCACCAGCCCGACCGCCGCGTGCCCTGGCGACAGGGTGCTCATCTCGGGAAAAAGTGAGAACTCGTACACTTTTTGCCCCGAGGAATTGCTGTACTCGAGGTAGCGCGCACTGGCGCCGAACTGCAGTCTCGTTTCAGCCAGCTCAGAGTCCAGGTACTGCGTGATTTTTGCCGCGTCCCCCGCCAGTACCGCCTGCTTGAGACGCAAGCCGTCGACGATGCGCGCCAGGCGCTGTTCGGCCAGTGCGCGCTGACTGGCCTCCTCGGCCTGGGCCCGGGCAGCCTTCGCGGCTTCATTGACGGCAACTTCGCGCTGCTCCATCGCGGTCCATCCCTGCCATACGGCGGCCGCTAGGCTCAGCGCGAGTGCGACAGCGAGGAGGCGGAAGCGACGCCCGGCACGGGCTTCGGCCTGCAGTCTGCGCAATTCCTCCGCCTGCCGTGCAGAGTCGGCTCGCCTGGCGATTTCCGCCTTTTCGTCTTCGGCTCGGCGCAGGTCGCGATGTTCCCGGACCACGCGGGTGAGCAGGTCGTGAGTCAGCTCGATGCGTTGCACGCCGAAACGGGTCTCGGTGCGCAATAGGCGCCGCGCAATCAGGCTTTCGAGTTGCTCGGCGGTAAGAATCGACGGTACGGCATCTTCCCGGGCAAAATTGTTGCGGTAACCCTTTTCGGTGATAAGCTCGCTCTCGATGAAACGACAGGCTTTCTCGGGCAAGTCCGCAACGCAGGACGCATAGTAGTCGGTAATGATGCCCTGCTTGGCGCTGTCGAGCAGGGTCGCGTCGAAGCGGGCTGCGCCGGCCTGCAGGCGGCGTTCATTCAGGCCGCGGCAGAAGAGACTCAGCAAAGCGGGCTCGACGGCTGCGCCGGATTCGCTTGGACCCGCCGTTTTCGGGGGGAACGGGAAATGGCTACCTGTAGCGCTTTGGGTCTGTTGTTCCGCGGCGACGAAGGAGACGATGCGCCGCGCGATGGACTCGTCCATAAGATGCGCCGCGCTACCGTAAACCGCGTCGAAGGCTTGTTCGGCACTCATCGGCAGCAGGCGATAGCGCGCCCGCGTCAGCGCAGGAATCGCGCCGCACCAGCCTTCGAGTTCGGCGAGGAAGTCCTCGCGAAGGCTGATCAGCAGCTTGTAGCGGCGGCTGCGCAAGTCGAGGTCCCCGGCAGCCCCCGGATCGTCCTTAAGCTGGCGGGCGAGATGTTCGGGAATGCGATTTTCGGCAAGGTCTCCGAGCGCCAGGCGGAATCGATCGACCATTTCCTCGGCTGAGCGGCCGAATGTGAACAACTCTTCGAACTGGTCGATCACGAGTATTGGAGTAAGCGGATAGTTCTGGCTGCTCCACAGTTCGAAATCGTTGCGGTGCAGTGTATGCCAAAGCGATTCGCCGGAGACGCGGGCCGGTGAATCGGCCCGCCGCTCGGCGATCTCGGAGACCAGCGCGGCGCCGATCTGGTCCTCGAACTCGGGCGCATCCGCACGGATGTCGAGGCGGACCAGAACCGGCAGATAACCGCGCTGGCGCAGGCGCGGGATCAAGCCGGCCTTGAGTAGCGACGTCTTGCCCAGTCCGGAGCGCCCGAAAAGAACCGTCAGCGGTGCTCCCTCGACGCAGTCCACCAGCGCAGCCGTCTCGGCAATACGTCCATGGAAGAAGTCCGCTCCAGCCTCGTCGAACGCGTCGAGGCCCGGCCAGGGGCTCTCAGCGGCGAGATTCGGCGGGGCCGAGCAGGTGATCGGGTCATTCATGTCACGCGAACTCCGCCCGGCGCATCGACCGGATCTCGACGGTCAGTACCGACAGCAAGGCGGCGTCGGCTTTGCCGTCCGGGGCGTGCGTCACGTTGAAGGCAGCGAATTCGGCCGGCACCTGCTGATAGCGCTCGATGTGTCCGTCGTATTCCGGGTCGATCACGATCGGCAGGATGAAGCGCCGTCGCGGGATGCCCTGTGCGCGCTGGATCGCTTCGCTCCACTCGCGGAATACGAAACCCTCATCGCGTGCCTCGGTGTTCTTCGATACGAGCGGAAGAAACAAGCGGGCCTCGCGACGGATGCCGTGCAATATCTCGTCGTGCCACCGATCGCCCGGTTGCAGCCGTCGCTCGTCCAGCCACACGTCGCCGCCAAGCTCGCGGATTACTGCGGCAAGACGGCGCGCCGCTGCGATGTCTTCGCGCGCATAGCTGATGAAGATCGAACCATGTTCGGGCGCTGCTTCCGGTGTGGCTGACGCAGGGCCGTCGACGGGTGTGCGCGCCCGCCAGCGTGCAGCCAGTTCGATGGCGAAGGCAGTTGCATCGGTTTCGAGCACCTGCACCCGCGTGGTGCCGCAATAAGTGCGAAAGAACTCGGTCAGGGCCGGCTGGGCCGCGATGCCGCTGCCGACAATGAAGAACTGCTTGGCCGACATCGATAGACGCGCGTTGCTGGCCATGCGCAGCATGAAGCGTCCCAGCCAGTCCGGCGTGCGGCAGCCGAGGAAGAGCAGCGGTGAGTCGCGAAGTCTGGCACCCAGCCAGCCCGGTAGGCGTGCGGTGCCGCTGAGCAGGGCGTGAAGCCATTCCAGGATATCTTCGTCATGCAACGCGTATTGAGGCATGGAGGAGGCCTGGCCGAAGAGCTTGAACACTACCGTCTCGCCGGCCGCGGGCGGTGGTGCATTGGCCTGTTGCTCGACGGTGGACTGGTTGGGCGCAAACCACAGTTCGCGGGTCCGCTGGGCGCCGCCGAAGCGCTTGGAATCGAGCGCGCCGGCGAGCATCGAATCGAAACTGGTGCTCACGAAGAGATGCAGATCGCGCACGCTCGCCAAGGCGAGCAAGGCCTCGCCGGGCTTGGGGTCGATTTGTTCGAGGATGTCGTTGACGACCCGATACAGCCGCTCCGATTCCCGCACCCCGCGCTGCTGCATGAACGCGCGCACCACGCTGTCGAATTCGGCATTCTTGCCGGCCCCGAGTGCATAGCGCATATCGAGTCGCGCTGCGATCTCCCGGAACAGGGGGACCGGCGCGCCGCCGGCGCCCGACACGGTCAGCAACTCCGGCCCGATCACGGGCAGCAGCAGCCCTTCCTTCAGATGCCCAAGCAGATCGTCCCAGAAGTCTTCGCTAGCCGGCACGACAAGTTCTCCCCGCTTTACGCTTAGTGAGTTAGTTGATCATAGCCAATTGAACCCGGAAGTTCGCTTTGGAATACCCTTTCAGCGGGCAGATATGCTGTGGTATCGATGCCTGCAGTTTTGGAAGCATCAACGAACCCGCGCCGCCGCCGTGTCAGCCTGCCTTGCCGCCGCCGTCTTGCATGAGGTAGTTGTTCTTGACGCGTACGTAGTGTTCGGCTGAATACTTGAGGTACGCGATTTCCTCCTCGCTGAGCGCCCGCGCCTTGACTGCCGGTCTGCCGAAGTAGAGTGCGCCGCTCTCGAGGACCTTGCCGGGCGAGATCAGGCTGCCCGCACCGACCATCACCCGATCGCCGATGACGGCGTCGTCCATGACGATGACGCCCATGCCGATCAGGCATTCATTGCCGATCGTGCAGCCGTGAAGAATTGCCGAATGGCCGACGGTGACATGCTTGCCGATGATCAGCGGCGAGCCTTCGGGTTTGGCCACACGGCGGTGCGAAACGTGGCACATCACAAAGTCCTGGATATTGCTATAGTCGTCAATGACAATGCGATTGACGTCACCGCGAACCACCGCATTGCACCAGATCGAGCAATCGCGGCCAGTGCGCACATCACCGATGACATGGGCCGATTCATGGATGAAGTTTTTGGTGCCGAGGACGGGATGGGTGTCGAGGTAGGGGCTCAGGGTCATGGGGGCCTCGCGTGGTCTTTAAATGAAAGCTTTACGGGCAGGTGCTGCGAATATCGCCCTGCGCGCCATATTATTGCCGAAGCGCGGCTCGATCGAGGTTCGTTTACCGGCGCAGGGTGTCCGTGGCGAATTGACACTCAAGCTGCAAAAGGTAGGTGATAGAGTTCTCTGCAGTACGACTGCAGACGAAAATTATCTAACGAAGCGTTCAGTTTTTCGATCTCTGCCAGCAATTTCATTCGGCGTGAATCCGCCGAGTGTCCGATGGGTGAGGATTCGGTTGTAGTAGGCTTGAAATTCGACGAGCTTTTGCTCCAAACCGCACACTTTCCAGATCAGCGGTAGCGTCGAGAGCTGGCTGCGTTTCGGGTATCGATGTCCCATGTCATGTCCAACGTCCTTGAAAACAATACAGTAGCATAGCGGAAATTGGGTGCCTGGCGGCGCCACGCACCAAGTCACCAAAAGGTTGAAACGTCGGCATCAGGGGTTTGTCCATACCTTCTGCATCGACGAAGTTTTTGTAAAGATGGCCGGTAGACAGCAGTACTCGATGCGTATCTCCAGGCACCTCGCGGCGGCCAGGCGTTTATTCAAACGATTGCTGAAAAACCACCAGGGCGAGCCAAGTAAGATCGTGACCGTTGAAGTTGAGAAGCTACGGCGTGTCACATAGAGCACTCATCCCGGCGTCTATTCACAATACCGCCCAATATGCCCATAATTGGGCGGAGCCTACTCAGCCGACGCGCGTCCGAGAGCAGGGCATGCATTGCTTTACATCCCCGGCAAGCGCAGCTTCTTAACCTGCGTGTTGCAAGATGCAGGTTAAGTACGCACGCGGCGGTGTACAATCTACTCGATCCTGGACGTCATTTGGTTTCTGCCAAGCACTCCCGGTTTGTTTAGAGAGCGTGCCTTCGCGTCTTGAAATTATGCTGTGGCGTGATAGGACGCCATTCCTCTGGGGTTTTTGACTTGCTTGAGTTAATTTTTAAGTACCGCCGGTAGGGGATCTAATATGATTTCTACCATACGATTAAGTTTGAATCTTCACAATGGAGGAGAGAATGGGAAAGAGCACTGGCAGATTCGACAAACTGGTAAATCTGGCAACCAATTTCGTAACCCAACAACAGGGTACCTGGGACCATGCGTCCTGGCAGGATTTTGTGTCGGACACCCAAAAGAAGGGTTATGAACTATCTGTGGAGATGCAGGATAACTTAGGCGTTGCAATCGAGGCAATCAATCAGGTCTATATGGCATCCACCTCCATGAAGGGAGTGGAGAAAGCCGTGAGCGAATTGACCACCGGCAGTTTAAACTTTGTAAAGCAGCATCAAGGAATATGGGGCCATACGGAATGGGAGGACTTTATCGCAGGGATTAGTCAAAACAGCACAAATCTTTCCGATGAGACGATCACTTATCTGGGAAATCTCGTTGAAGCGATTAAAACACTTTACTTTGTGGCTCCGGCGGAGGTAATCGAAAAAACTGCTGCAAAGAGCGGCCCGAAAATGGTCAGCAAAGAGAGTGAAAAACGGGAGCGGGCACTCAAGGGGGAAAAGCCACAGAAAAAGAGTACGCGGCAGGCAGGGGCATATGACGATCTGACAGCGATAAGAGGCATCGGCCCGGCGATCGAAAAAAAACTGATCGCGCGTGGCATTCAAACGTATGCGCAGATTGCCGCACTCACAGATAAGGAAATCGCTAAGCTCGAAGAGAGTGTTATTAAGTTTTCAGGAAGGATCAAGCGTGAGGATTGGGTTGGTCAGGCCAAGGAACTCATTTAACCTGATGAGCTTGAGAACCCCGCTCAAGGACGGGGTTCTTCTATTTCCGGGCCTTCGCGAGTACGCGCGGACTACTTTCATCATCGACTCCGGCGGCGTGCGATGGTACACCACCCGATAAGCAATGGCCGCTTGATTGACGACTGTACATCCCTGGTAGCGGCGGTGCCGGAATCGGATGCCGGAGGCGTTGCGCGCCCCGGTCAGCTGCAGCGTTTCCATCGATACGTCGGTCGCGACGACATGCTTGGCAACCAGCGCGACGAACTGGGTCCAGTAGCCGGTGCCGCAGGCGATCTCGAGAATGCGCCGACCCTCGAACAGCGTCGGTAACCAGTCCTGAAGGC
The DNA here is from genome assembly GCA_965368585.1 of uncultured Chromatiales bacterium. GTDB lineage: Bacteria > Pseudomonadota > Gammaproteobacteria > Chromatiales > Chromatiaceae > JARRQB01. The sequence goes on from CBDUNM010000130.1 coordinate 12,418, forward strand.
GGCGCAGGTCCGCCTGGCGTTCGGGAATACGATAGACCCGGTCGTACACCGGAGCGCGCGCGGCGTAGTACGCGCGCAAGGTAGAGTCGTCAACGCTCATGGGTACGTCCGGCTGCAATGTCGTACTTGCGGTCGGTTGTCGGCGTAAATCGCGACGGTCGGCGTGCGGCCAGTGTGCAGCGAGGCGATGGCGTTTCCGACCGGCCGCAGGCCTGCCGTGTTCCAGCAATATTTACCGTATGGCCCACTAGTGTGCGATCCATACCAGGCTTTCGGCATCCACGGACAACGTCACGGCTTGTCCTTTCTCGAAGGGCGTTACACCATGTCGATGATGTACATCAACCAGCACACGCTGGTTGCCGACCTGCACGCCGTAGCGCAGAACGCTGCCCAGGAACTCGCGGTACTCGATTTGCCCGACCATTTCGTCTGCCCGCGGCACATTGTCGCTCGCTGAAAGCACCACATTCTGCGGTCTGAATACCAGGACGCCGCGACCGCTGGCCGGTGGTGCTTCTGGAAGTTGAATACGCCAGCCGTCTGCGCCGGCAAAGAAGGTGTGGTCACCCCGAATCGCCGCCTCACCCCTGACGACATTGGCGGTGCCGAGAAACTCGGCGACGAACAGGTTGGCGGGTTGATCGTACAGCTGGATCGGCGCGCCAACTTGCTGGATCACGCCTTTGTCGAGCACAGCCATGCGGTCCGAGATCGTATTGGCCTCTTCCTGATCATGGGTGACGAAAATTGTGGTCAGCTGTAGCTTGCGTTGCAGATCCAGGATGTCGCGCCGCATCTGCACCCGCAGATTGGCATCGAGATTGGATAGCGGTTCGTCGAGTAACAGCACCCGCGGTTCGACCACTATGGTTCTGGCCAGCGCGATGCGTTGCTGTTGCCCACCCGAGAGCTGGGAGGGCCGGCGGTCGCCCAGGTCGCCGAGACCGACCAGGTCGAGTGCCTGATCGACGCGCTGGTTGATCTCGGCCTTGGGCAGTTTTCTTTCTTCGAGCCCGAACGCCACGTTTTTGCGCACCGTCATGTGCGGCCACAGTGCGTAGCTCTGAAACACCATGCCGACGTTGCGCTTCCATGCCGGCATCGACAGGACATCTTCACCATCGATCAGGATACGACCTTGCGGACGGGGGCCGAACCCTGCCACGGCCCGCAGCAGGGTGGATTTGCCCGATCCGGAGGGGCCGAGAAAGGCAAAGAACTCACCCGGCTCGATCTCGAGGTTTACCCCCTTGAGCACCTTGGTGTCACCGAACGACAGGTGCAGGTTTTCGATCACCAGAGCCACCGATTCGTGGGCCGCATTGATATTCATAGCTTTACTCCGGCATCGGCGAGCGCCTGATCCTGCCTGGTCTTCTCGATGAAGCGGTGCGAGAAATAAGTCCCGGTACCCACCAGTAGCACCGCTATGACGCCCAGCGCGGCACCCGGCCCGCGGCCCGCCGCGCTCTGCATGAATACGTATATGCCGTAGGACAGCGGCGCGTCCGACTCGCTCGAGACCAGCATGATGGTCGCGGAAAGCTCCACGGCGGCGGTCGCAAAGCTGGTCACGAATCCCGCCAGAATGCCCCCGGACATCAGCGGCACCACGATGCGGGTGACTGCGCGGTATTTGGTGGCGCCGATGTTTTCGGCGGCTTCCTCGAGCGCCAGCGAAACCTGCTGCAGCGCCGCCACGCAGGCCCGCAGCGCATAGGGCAGGCGCCGGATCATCAAAGCCACGACGATGATCACCCACCAGCTGGCAAGCGGCTTGTCGACGACCGGCAGCTCGATACTGTGGAAGGTGCGCAGATAGCCTATCCCCAGCACCACACCGGGGATCGCCAGCGACGCGGTCGCCGCATAGTCGAGCAGCTTGCGGCCCCGCAGATGGGTGCGCCACACCAGGTACGCGATGGCGGTGCCGACGACGACGTCGGCCAATGCGGCCAGGCCGGCGTAGAGCAGCGTATTGGTGATGAACTCGGATGAGTTGGCCAGCACCTCGACATAGTGGTCGAGCGTATAGGCGTCGGGCAGTACGCTGTACGACC
>CBDUNM010000131.1:0-14448 GCA_965368585.1 uncultured Chromatiales bacterium
GTACGCGGTTTCCGCCCGAGCCCAACGGCTACCTGCACATCGGCCACGCAAAATCGATCGTGCTGAACTTCGGCATTGCCGAAGACTATCGCGGCCGCTGCAATTTACGGTTTGACGACACCAATCCCGGAAAAGAAAACGTCGAGTATGTTGAGGCGATCAAGCACGACGTGGAATGGCTGGGCTATCACTGGGACGGGCTGTACTTCGCGTCCGATTACTTCGAGCAGTTGTATGCCTTTGCCGAGGAGCTGATTCAAAAGGGCGCGGCATACGTGGATGACCAGAGCGCGGAGCAGATGCGCATCGGGCGTGGCACCTTGACCGAGCCTGGTCGGGAAAGCCCGTTTCGCGGTCGCACCGTCGACGAGAATCTCGATTTGTTCCGGCGCATGCGCAGCGGCGAGTTTGCCGACGGCGCGCGCGTGCTGCGCGCCAGGATCGATATGGCGGCGCCCAATATCAACATGCGCGATCCGGTGCTGTATCGGATCCGCCATGGCGTCGTGCACCACCAAACGGGCGCCGAGTGGTGCCTGTACCCCATGTACGATTTCACACACCCCATCTCCGACGCGCTCGAAGGCATCACCCACTCGCTGTGCACGCTCGAGTTCGAGGACCATCGCCCGTTGTACGATTGGGTGCTGGACAACATCGCCATTCCCTGCCATCCGCGACAAATCGAGTTCGCCCGCTTGAACCTCGAATACACGGTGATGAGCAAACGCAAGCTCACCCAACTGGTCACCGAGCGGCGGGTCGGCGGCTGGGACGACCCGCGGATGCCGACCATCGCCGGATTACGTCGGCGCGGGTACACACCGGCGGCGATCCGGGACTTTTGCGAGCGAATCAGGATCACCAAATCCGACAGCACAGTCGAGATGAGCCTGCTCGAAAACTGCATTCGTGAAGACCTGGATCCGACCGCGCCGCGACGCATGGCGGTCCTGCGGCCGTTAAAGGTGACGATCACCAACTACCAGGAAGGAAGGGTCGAAGAACTGGATGCGCCCAATCACCCGAAACGCGACGCGTTGGGAACGCGTCGCGTGCCGATGACGCGTGAACTGTACATCGATCGGGACGATTTCAGGGAGGCGGCCAACAAAAAGTACAAACGCCTGGTGCTCGGTGGCGAGGTCCGTTTGCGCAACAGCTACGTCATTCGATGCGACCAGGCGATCAAGGACGACGCCGGCGAGATCGTCGAGCTGCAATGTTCCTACGACCCCGCCACCCTGGGCGTGAACCCCGAGGGCCGCAAGGTGCGCGGCGTCATTCACTGGGTATCCGCCACCGCCGGTGTGGCGGCCGAGGTTCGGCTCTACGACCGCTTCTTCACCCGTCCCGACCCCGATGGCGACAAAGCGCAGGATTTTCACGCGTACATCAACCCCGAATCGCTGGTGACCGTGAGCGGCGCGATTGTCGAACCCGCTCTGTCAGGCGCTGAGAGCGGGGAGCGATTCCAGTTCGAGCGCGAAGGGTACTTCTGTCTGGACAGCAAAGACAGCTCGGCGGATCGCCTGGTCTTCAATCGCATCGTAACGCTGCGGGATTCCTGGGCAAAAGCGAACGGCTGAACTGCCACGTCGCGAAACGGATTTTCGTCAACTTGGAGTAGACACATTCGCCGCTTTCTCGTAATATGCGCGCCTTCCAGACGGGGCCATAGCTCAGCTGGGAGAGCGCAACACTGGCAGTGTTGAGGTCGGCGGTTCGATCCCGCCTGGCTCCACCAAACAATTCGTTTCATATACGTCCCGTTCGTCTAGAGGCCTAGGACATCGCCCTTTCACGGCGACGACAGGGGTTCGACTCCCCTACGGGACGCCAATAAAATAAAGGGCTTAGGAGAAATCCTCGGCCCTTTTTCGTTGGCTTCGGCAAGTTTTCGGTAACTTTGTCTTCGACCGACAGTGACGGACGTCAGATGACAGGAACCCTGCACCCACCAAATCGACGTGCTAGACTGGCGCCAGTCCGACGCCTCACAAGGAAGTCCTGGACGTAGCGCCCAACAAGGGAAGCTCAAACAAAACCCCCGGCTCGGAGCTGGGAGTTTTTCTTTAGGGGCACACATTCCGCATGCTCGTTCTGGACACGGTCGGAGACTATTCGCAGACGAATTCACAATTCATGCGTAACGCGAAAACTGTCTGCACTGCGCGCGGCTGATGCTGGACGAACTACCGCCTGAACTCAAACTGAGCGCCTTGCGCATGCGCCTTCGTTGTGGGGCTTGCGGGTCTCGGTCAACGAGTATCCGGATTGGTTGGTGCGGCTGGGATGGTGGATCTAATTTCGCTACGCGCCGATGGATCGACGCGCCGAAGCGAATCTGTTCCCGAATCGTGGCGGAAGCAAGACGCACTCCTCTGCTAACAGTAATCAGCCAAGCAGACGAAAGCAAAGTGTGTAGCGCTGCGAACTCCACCTTCCTGGAGCAGCCTATTCTGCAAACTTAAAACCGCAGCCGACAATGCCGTACCTTATTGCTACTCTGTTCGGTATATTAGAACCATGGTAGCTGCCTTTACGGATTTCGCATGGAAGCCACTGTGTCTGGTAAGTAAAGCAGTCCTTTCAGCATTCGCACCTGTGGGTTTGGCATGTATTCTGACAAAGAGATTCCGTACAACTTTTATCCGCAGCATGTCGCGAGCGAGACCTTCCGCTTGGTTCGAGAACACAACGAGTCTATTGTCGAGCGGTTCTACCAGCATCTGGTAGCCAACGCAGCGAGCTCGGAGTTTCTCACCCACGAAGAAATCGAGAAACGCCTCAAAGGCTCGTTTAGCAATTGGCTGGAGTACACCTTTGACCGCGATCGAGTGATTGCGGATCCTAAGCGTTTTTGCGAGTATCAGGACAATATAGGCCGCGTTCATTCAAGGCTGGATATCAGCCTGCACCTGATCAATTACGCAAAGGTGGTACTGAAACGGTGTCTATTCGATCTCGACCTGGCCAACACCAGCAATCCTACGGAAACCGTCTGTTACATATCCGACGTCATTGATTACGCGGTCGACACTTTCAATCAGTCTTACCTGAAAGAAATTATCGATACGACCCGGCACATGCAGTCCCTGCGTGTCGTTGCATCAGGGCATCAACTGGCTCTGGACTTTGAGCGGGCCAAGGGTGAAGTAACCGCCTGGGCCAGAGACACTGTGTGGAATCTTACACAGGAGGCGGCGGCAGGGCACAAGACCGTCAGCGATCTCAATATCTACCATTGGCTTAAGCACAAGGGTTCTTTCACCTTCACGGACGACGACACTAGACTGACGCTGCTTTCCGCATGTGAAAAACTGCTGGAAGTCGAAACGGCAATCGACAAACATTTAACCGAGGCGGATTCCGACTCGCGCAAGAGTGCGCTTGACGCGTCGATGCATACAGTGATGCGAATCAGCGACCAGGTCTGCAAAAAGCTGGACGAAGCGATCCACGTCATCCTCGAAGCCGAAGAACGAAGAGATGCACTCACCAAGGCCTTGAGCAGGCGATACCTACTTTCAGTTGCGCAGCGCGAGGTCGTTTTCGCTAAACATTCCAATACACCGTTCTGTGTCTTGATGATCGACATCGACGATTTTAAGGCAGTCAACGACCGGTACGGACACAGAGTCGGTGACGAAGTACTCGAGAAGGTCGCTTACACCCTGATAGATAGGGTAAGACCGGGTGACTATATCTTCCGCTACGGCGGTGAGGAATTCTTGGCGATCATCAGTGAAACAGAACTCGAGGTGGCATCACACGTCGCCGAGGACATACGAAGGCAAGTTCTGGCACAGGAATGCACCGCCTCTGATGTCGAACGAATTAACGTCTCCGTCAGCATCGGTGTCGCAGAGTATGATTTCCATCCCGACTTCATGCGTACCGTGGAAGCCGCAGACAAACGCCTCTACGAGGCGAAACGAACTGGGAAAAATCGAGTAATCTGGACAGGCTGAGTTTATCATCGAGAAAACTCCCTACTTTCCAGATCCTGGTAGTCCTTCAAGATGATATTTCGTATTGCCGACGTCATTGGGGTCAAGTCTGGCAATATATGAGTTTATTGAGATTATCACTAATACTGCCTCACGTTTCCAATGCCTCCTGCCGGGTAAAGCTTTCGGTGACACGCCGTGAATACATCCCTGTAGCTTCGGCTGCTGCTTCCCTGCAGCAAACGGTCACTGAACCTGCATGTTGCACCAGCCGTTCATGGGCCACATACCGAAACCCGATGTAGCAGCTTCGCATCCTCTTTTTCCGGGGTTTTTTTGCAGGGTACGGTTGGTGATCGGCCCATGATCTATCCGGGCCCTCGCTTGTCCAGGCACGCCTGCACTGGCTGTTCACTCAAGTCGTAGCGACGGCTATGCCGTTCGCTCCACAGCGGCGTCCAGCCGCACCTGTCCGGCGCGATCATCCCGGATACCGGTGCAACATGCAGGCTAACGCTCTCCCGGCTGGGAGAGGGGACTTTGCGACACCCTCCGGAAGGAAGAAGGAGAGAGTAGTGAATGGAGGGGCGACCTACCCGCTACCACACACCGAGTATCCAGCCCTCCCGCGCGGCTTGCATGCGCTCCGCCGAAGTCAGCGGCGGGTTGAAGTAGTCGGTCAGGCGTCCGCGCCGGTCGCAGGTCTGCAGCCAGGCGGCGATACTCCAGGCGTCGTGCGCGTCCGGCTTGCGGCCCGCCTGGCCGAAGCGCCGCTTGTACAGCGCCGGATAGGCTTCGGCGATCACCGAACGGCCGGCGGGGACATCGAAGCCGTCGAACGGCCAGAAATGCACCGGCACCGGGGGCGGCGGCATTTCGCGCAACCGCGACAGCCAGGGCAGCCCGGCGTGAGTCGATTTCGCCACCGACCCCTGCACGTCGAACAGGAACACGCTCTTGGCGGTGGCGGTCCATTGCTCGCACAGGCGCAGTTCGTCGCGGTGGCCGGTGCGCGGATTACGCTCGCGCAGCGCATCGACACGGGTGTGCGGCTCGGCTGTCGGCCAGTGCCGCACGAAATCGTGCAGAAACGCATCCCAGTCCGACAGGCCGTAACGGTGCAGATAGGCGTCGGGGAAGGAGAAGCCGTGGTCGATCCCGATGACCACCGGGTCGGGGTGCTGCAAGGCCTGCGTGCAGTACTGCGCCACTTCCAGGCGCGACCAGTTCCGGGCGCCCGGCGCGGGCGGATCGACCCTGGCCGGTGCCCGGTCGGCCTCTGCCAGATAGACCTGTAAGCCCGGCAGACGCGCTACGGGCGTCGCAGCACCCGAGTAGTCGATACCGATATAGCGCGAGAATCTCATGAGGGGAATCCGCTCCGACTGCCACGGAGCGAGCCTATCATCGACGGACGTGTGCGTACTGGCACAGCGATCAATGCGCTCGTAATGCACCGTTTATTTCAGCATTTAGATCCTAGGTCGATACACCATTGTCGAGCTGGCGAATCAACGACCGGCGACGGGGTGCGCGCGACACGCCCGGGCCCGCTATCCACCTGCTGAAAATAGGAAGAAATGACACCGCAACTCCTGGAATCCTGGTTGGTGCTGCAATGTCAGGCGATACCCGGCGTGCGCGTGGGTTATGCCCGGTTTCGGCTCTCGGACAGCGAAGAGTCGTCCGCCAGTTGGCCGGCGCGTTCGGCACCCGACACCGAGTTGCACGACATGCTCAGCATGGCACGGCGCAGCCGCGGCCCGGGGGTAGCCCAAACCCCCGGGCCCGTCGCACGCGATGCGCTGGTCTGGCGCATCGCCCGCCCGATCCTGGTGCAGGATCAGGTCGCCGGTGCGATCGTCATCGAGCTCGACCGCAACAACGCCGAGCAGCAGGACGCGGTGATGCGGCTGCTGCAATGGGGCAATACCTGGCTCGAACTGCTGTCGCGGTCCGCTGACGGCAGTGCCGAAGTGGACGAGTTGTCCGGTGCACTGCGGCTGGTGTTGAACGCCGAGTCGCTGCAACAGGCGGCGATGGCTGTCGTCGGCTATCTGGCTCACCGGCTGGATTTCGAGCGCGTCAGTCTGGGTCTCAGGCAGCGCGGCGGGTTGAAGATTCTGGCCCTTTCCGACAGCGCGGAGATCGGGCCGGCGAGCGAGCTGGCCATGACCATTCTGACGCGCATGCACGCCGTCGTGGGGCCGGCCGCCACAGCCGACACGGCGCAAGCCGAGGCGCCGCGGGTGGCCAAAGAGCCCGGGTTGCTCACGGTCGCGCTGCACGCCCGGGGCGACGCCATTGGCGCGCTGACCTGCGAAACGCAAGCCGGTGGGTCGGTCCCGGACGCGACCGCCCAGCGTGCCGTGCGCATCGCCGAATTGCTGGGTCCGCTACTCGACCTGCAGCGGGCTCGGGAGACGGCGATTCATCGTCAGATCGCGCAGCGTATCACCGCCAGGCTGCAGTCCCTGAGCCAGCCGCGGCCTTTGCTGCGTGCCCTGGCCAAGCTCGCGGGCGTGGTGCTGTTGGCGGTCTATCTGTTGAGCCCGACGACTCACCGCGTCAGCGGCGCGGCCGAATTGCAGGGTGCCATACAGCGCGCCTTGATCGCGCCGTTCGACGGCTACATCGCCACCGCCCATGCGCGGGCCGGTGAGCGCATCGACGCGGGGTTCGTGCTGGCCGAGCTCGACGACCGGGAACTGCGTCTGGAGTACCGCCAGCTCGCAGGCGACCGGACCGAACTGGACAAGCAATATCGCAAGGCCCTGGCGGCGCTGGATCATGCGCAGGCGCGCATACTCCAGGCGCAGATCGATCAAGCCAGCGCGCGCATCGATCTGCTCGCGCAACAGCTGGAACGCATCCGCTTGACCGCCCCCTTTGCCGGTGTGGTGGTGGAAGGCGACTTGAGCCGTGCGCTGGGCAAGCCGGTCGAGCGCGGCGAAGTGTTGTTCGAGATCGCCCCGTTGCATGCGTATCGCGTGGCGATCGAGGTCGCGGACCGGGATATCTCGGTGGTCCAGCCGGGACAGACGGGCCAGCTCATTCTGGCGGCCATCCCCAATCGACCCCTGCCGGTCGAGGTCACCAACGTTTCACGCATGGTCGGCGGCGCCGTAGAACCGGGCACATTTCGGGTGGAAGCGCGGCTGCAGGTGTCCGTGGACGTGCTGCGCCCCGGTATGCGAGGCGTCGCCAAACTGGCCGTGGGGCAACGCAGTCGCGGCTGGATCTGGACCCACGAGTTGGTCGACTGGCTGCGTTATCGTCTCTGGGCGTGGCTGCCGTGAGGGGCGACCGCGGCGCGCACCCGTCAAGCGCGGGTTGGATACACCGCACTGCGTGGCGAGGATACGGTCGCACCGGGCACTCCGCTGGCCGTCCTTCTGCGGCCAGGCCGGCTGAATACAGGCGATGCCTGGACAGGCGCAAGCCCGCACGAAACCCAGCGTCGCTTGCGCGGGTTGCGTCACCTCATCGCAAGCCCGGTACGTCGCGTTGAGCGGTACGCCGGACCCGAGCACCTGGGAGCGCGTGGCTCGGCTGCGCCCGCGCGTGCGCGAGCATACCGCCTGGCATGAGCACAGTTACCGCGGGCGACCCTGGTTTCTGCTGCGCGATCTGGCCACCGGCCGGACCTATCACTTCACCGCGGCGGCGCGTGCATTCGTCGTCCGGCTCGACGGTCACACCACGGTTGAGGAGGCATTGCGGCTCGCCGGAGGCGCGCAGGAACTAGCGACGTCGCAGGCGATCGAACTGCTGCTGCGCCTGCAGGCGGCCGACCTGTTGGTCCTGGACGGTCCCGCCGATCCCGAGGTGTTGTTTACACGTTGGCGCACGCAACGCCGCAAGGTCCGGCTGGCCACCGTCATGCGGCCGCTGGCCATGCGCTTTCCGCTGTTCGATCCCGCTCGTATCCTCGACGCCGGACTGCCGCTGGTCAGGCCATTGTTCGGCTGGGCGGGATTGCTGGCGTGGTTGACCCTGGTGGCGATCGCCGCGTTGCTGGCGCTCGAACACGCCGATGGGCTGATCGCGCACGCGCGGAGCCGGTTTCTCGACCCCTTGAATCTGTTGGCGCTGTGGCTGTGCTATCCAGTCGTCAAGGGCCTGCACGAGTTCGGTCACGCCTTTGCCATCCGGGTCTGGGGCGGCGTGGTGCACGAGATGGGGGTCATGTTGCTGGTGTTCGTGCCGGTGCCCTATGTGGAGGCGTCCGCGGCCACCGTGTTTCCGGAGAAATCACACCGGATGGTGGTCGGCGCGGCCGGGATCATGGTGGAAACGGCGCTCGCCGCGCTGGCGTTGCTGATCTGGCTGAACGTCCAGCCGGGCTGGGTGAGCGACGTGGCGTTCAACGTCACCGTTATCGGCGGCGTGTCGACTCTGTTGTTCAACGGCAACCCGCTGCTGCGCTTCGACGGCTACTACATCCTGGCCGACGCGCTGGAGATTCCGAATCTCGCGACGCGCGCGCAACGCTACTACGCGTATCTGCTGCAGCGTTATCTGCTGCGCCTGCGCGATACCGCCTCGCCAGTCTATGCGCCGGGGGAGGGTTTGTGGTTCCTGCTCTACGGCGCGGCGTCGAGCCTGTATCGGATCTTCATCAGCTGCGTCATCGCGCTGTACGTGGCCGGCAAGTTCTTCGTCATCGGCTCGGCCCTGGCGCTGTGGGTCGTGCTGTCGCAGGTGCTGCTGCCGGTCGGGCGGTGGTTGAAGTACCTGGTGAGCGCGCCCGCCCTCGCCGGTCATCGCGGTCGTGCGCTGCTGGTGGCCGCGGCGCTCAGCGGCGTTGTGCTGGTGCCGCCGGCGATCCTGCCCGTGCCGTTCAACACCGTCGCCGAAGGCGTGCTGCTGCTGCCCGAAGACCGAATCGTCCGCGCCCGGGGCAGCGGCGAAGTAGTGGCGGTGCAGGGCCGCGCCGGTGCCACGGTCGATGCCGGCCAGCCGCTGCTCCAACTCCGCAACGAGCCCTTGAACACCCGCTACCGGTCGCTGCAGGCGAAGGCGGCCGAGTTGCGTGCGCGCACCGAACGTGATCTGTTTTCCGATCGCGTCGAGGCGGCGATCTTTCGCGATCAACTCGCCGAAATAGAAAACGAACTGCGGGATGTCGAGCGGCTCGTCGACGATCTGCAATTGCGCAGCCCCGGAGCCGGCGTGTTGGAGTTGCCACGGGCGTCCGATCTGCCGGGCCGTTTCGTGCGCCAGGGCGATGTCCTCGGCGTAGTGCGCAGCATCGGTGGATCGACCGCACGGGTGGTGGTGCCGCATCAGGACGTGGAACACGTGAGAAAGGATACCCGACGCATCTCGGCGCGCTACGTCGGTGTGCCGGGGCAGACACTGCCGGCGCGCTTGCTGGCGGAAGTGCCCGCCGGCACCTATCGCTTACCCAGTCGGGTGTTGGGGTCGCAGGCGGGCGGGCGCATCGCCACCGATTCGCGCGACGCGCAGGGCGTGACGGCGTTGCAGCCGGTGTTTCACTTTGACATCGAATTACCCGCGCTCGACGTGGCCTACATTCCCGGCGCGCGGGTCCTGGTGCGCTTCGAACACACCCGGGAATCCCTGGGCCGGCGCTGGTACCGGTCGTTGCGGCAGTTGTTCCTCGACCGACTCGGCTCCTGATCCCCGCTGGACGCCAAAACGCCTTTTCTATTGTCCGCTGCCCATCCGGTCGTGGCTGATACAAGTCAAGCAGTGACCGGGTCCGTGCGACCATATTAATAGTGGAGCACAACTGAATGACAACGGGAGCGGGTGAGTTCCATCGCGACGACGGGAAAGACAGATACGCATCTTTTGCTCTTCGAATGACCATCATTCGCTAGCGCTGTTTATTATCTGAGGCGTACGGCGCACCATGCAACGACTGTAGCGGAGCGTCTCAGGCGATTGGCGGCACCCGAACTCGTTACGGCGTAAGGAGGGTGCCATGTTTACGATCGACTTAAAAAGCCAAGTACCGGTCTACACCAAGGCCAATCCCAATTGGGGGGCAGCGGCCTGTTGCAGGATGGCGATGAACGGTTACCCGTCCGGCGCCACGTCGTGCAACCTCAACCAGACCGTGATCTGGAACTACATCCAGGCGAATAACAAAGAACCGGGTGTGGGGGCGTGGGGGATTGGCTGGTACGCCGATCCGTATGCCGTCACCAAGACACTGAACGACCTGTGTCCGCCGCAGCACAGCTGGGTGGATGTGTCCGGGACAGATAAAAACGCCGTTTTGTATACCTTGCTGCGTTACATGGCGAACTACCAATATGCCTCGCTCGTGTGTACGTTTACACACGACTATTGGAAGACGCTGGTCTACGCACGGACTTCCGATGACCCGCGTGTAGTGACCAACCCGACACTGCTGCGCGTCGGTTTCTACAGTCCGGCCAGCGGCGCTTATTCGGAGATCGACGGCTCGGTCTGGATGAGCAGCCCGGTTTATTGGGGTGCGCCGTGCAACGGGCTGACCTGCGGCCAGATCTGGGACGGTAAATGGGTGGGGCTGGGTGAGCCGCCCGCCGAGCAGGGTGGCGTACAGGTCGAGTCCGTCAGCAGGGTCGGCAAAGAATTGATCGAACCGAAAGCGGCGAAAAAGATTGCGCAGGAGATCATTGCGGCGCGGCGCGGAGATCAATCTCAGCCCTGGGGGCGAAGGTTCGTCGGCGTTCGCGCCGGTACGCCGCTGCTGGTGAGGGAGCTGGGTGCGCACCCGATCGATAAACGCGCTCAACAGGTCCGCTACTACGTGGTGCCGTTCGGCAACCACCGCGAACTCGACGACAACGGGTCTCCCACGGTCAGTCTCAGTGTGCTGATAAACGCCCATACGGGCCGGTTTGAGGAAATGACGCTGTTTCCGCGACCGGTGCGTTATTTGTCCGCACAGGAGGCGATGCGCGTCGCCAGCCGCAGCCTGGGGTACAAACCCAGAGAGATGCCGGGTATGGAACTTGAGCTCGTTGCCCAACCATCGCACGCGCAGGTGTCCGCCGCGGTCCCGGCATGGCGCGTGGAGGTTGCCGGCCATACGATCTACGTGACGCAGGGGGGGCAGGTCGCCGGTAATCTGGCGCTGCCCGTGTGCAAGGGAGGTTGAATCGATTCAACCGATTTAACAGGAGTACGATCATGCCACCACCGATCATCGATCGCCTCAGTCCCAGTGCCGGTTGGCCGGGCAGCGCCTCGGTGCAAGGAACGCCGGTCATCATTCACGGGCGCCATTTTCACCCGACACCGGAAATGCACAGCAACCAGGTCAGCTTCACAGCCTCGGCCGGCGGGACGGTGCCCGCGCCGGTCGAATGGGCGTCGATCGACGAGATCGACTACCGGTCCGATGGTGTGGTCGCCCGCGACAGCACCGTGCCCGGCGGCCTGAACCGTCCGCGCGGCGTTGCGGTCAACCGCGCGACCGGCGTGCTGTACATCGCCGACACCGACAACGACCGCATCGTGCGCCGATCCGCCTCGGGTACCTTCGGCAGTTGGGGGGCGACCGGGTCCGGCAACGGTCAATTCAATCGACCCACCGGTCTTGCCGTCGACGGCAATGGCGACGTCTATGTCGCGGACTCGATGAACCATCGCATCCAGAAATTCTCCGCGAGCGGGGCCTTCATCGCCGCGTGGGGGTCGCTTGGCAGCGGTACCGGCCAGTACGACATGCCGGTCGATGTCGACATCGGCCTGATCGGCGGCCTGACCCTGGTGTACGTCGCCGACAGCAACAATCATCGCATCGGAAGAACCGACGGCAGCGGGAACATGCCGACGCAGCTACTGGCGCCGGCCGATTGCGGGCGCCTCCTGGGGGTGAGCGCGCCGCGTGGTTACGGGTTCGTCTACGCGACCGACCCCAACAACCGGCGCATCTATCGCTGGGCCTGGCACGGTCCGTTCAACGGTTACTTCGGCGATCCCGGCCCGCACAATCTGGCGGAGGTGGACGTCGGTTTTCCCATGGGGATCACTCAGGATTTCGACGGCTACGTGTATGTCGCGGACAACGCCGGACGGGTGGTGCGCAAGTTCGATCCCTTCGATCCGAGCTTTCGCGAGATCGCCAAGTTCGGGCTGACGATTCCCAGCGTGCCCGGACCCACGCCGGCCGACGAGTTCGTGGATCCGGTGGATATCGCGGTGACCGATCTCAAGGCGGCGTATGTGGTCGATCGACAACGCAACCGGGCCGTGCGCTACACGCCGACCGACGCGCAGGAGCTGTGGGTACACGTACCCGAAGGCGCGGTATCGGGCAGCGTACGGGTGCGCACCGACGACGGCGAGGACAGCGCCGGTTTTACGGTATGGCGGCGCGCACGGGTCGAGGTCGCCGATGCGTATCTGACCCAGGGGTTGGTGCAATACCTCCCGGTCGCGGGCAAGAAGACCATCATCCGCTACCAGATGCGCACCCTGGGGGAGAGCGAATGGGGAAGTTTTTCGTGGGGCTCGCCGGTGCACGACAGCGCGGTTTGCCGCGTATTCAAGGACGGCGTGGAGGTGCATCAGGTGGAGGGAGTGCCCGAGTTCATGACCATGAGCGGCGGTTCGATGAGTTCCGCGATCGCCTTCGAGATCCACTTCGAGATACCGTACTGGGTGGTCAACGATCAAGCGAGCTATCGTTTTCGCGTCACCTTGCAGCGCACCGGAAGTCCCGCCTTCAGCGACACGCGCGACTTGCCCGACGCCACCGGCGTGACCTTCCGCAATCGCCTGTCGTATCGCGTGATCGCCGCGCCCGTTTCCCATTTGAAGCACGACGGTACGCGCGTCGGCGACGGCGGCATGCACCCGGCCTTGTTCTATGTCGGGGCCGATGTCGGCCACATGCTGGATTGGCTCGACTGGTCGCAACTGTACAGCGGCTATGTTCATTACAACCGTCTGTATCCGTTGCGCTACAGCGTGGGGAACATCAACGACTGGGGTATCTGGGTGAACAACACGATGCACAACGGCATCAACAGCGATGACGAGGTGCGCGACATGCTGGAGGTGCTGGAATACACCCGGCGCGGCATCAACGAAGGCGGCGGTCTGGACAACGACTACATGCTCGGAATTGTCGATCGGAACGAAGTCACCGGATCGCAGACCTGGGCCGGCGTAACCAGCGACGCGTACCGCTCCGCGTTGATTTCGGTCGGGCGAAATCTCAGCGGTGATCCCGCTTATGATGTCGGCTCGATCATCGCCCACGAACTGTTGCATCAACACGGCATTCATCACCAATCCAGCCGTGAAGTGGCGCAGTCCGACAAGGATGCCTGGAATTCGGTCAGCGGTGAATTCGTGCCTATCCCAGTGACGCTGACCTACGATTCGCCCACCGGTTTTCGCACCCATGACTGGAATGACGGTACCACCTTCGCCGAGGGCCGTTACAACAGCACGCCGGGCGCCTATGATCACCTGTACGACGCGCTCGCCAATCCTCATCCGGAACGCCTGTATGCACGTGAGCGTGTCCTGGCACCCGCCGCGCGGCCACCGCACAGCGCGCAGAATTTCAACCTCATCGGCCATCTCGAACGCAACGGCCAATTCGTCCGTACTGCCTCCTGGGTCGGTCGTGGCGATACCGCGGTGACGCCCGAGCCTGCCGATGGCGAGGGCAGCCTGGTGTTTCTCGACCGTGCCAATACCGAGCTGTCCCGCTGGCGGGTGCGCGCCGCCTTCGGTCTGCGCACGGTCGACGCATCGGGTCGCAGCGGACGTGTCATCGCCGCGGACAGCGCGCCGCTGAGCGTCACCTGTCCCTTTCCTGAGACAACCGCGCGGGTGGCGCTCGAGGTCGCGGGCCGGCAGGTGTGGCAAAGAGACGTGCCGGGCGAGCCGCCCAGCGTGCAGCTGACCGCGCCGCGCGGCGGCGAATCCATCGGCCCGCGGGATACGCTCAACGTGGCCTGGCAGGCGAGCCATCCGCAAGGCGTCGAACTCGAATTCCGCGTTGAATACTCGTTCGACGGCGGCAAGACCTTCCGTATTCTCGCCGTCGCGCTGCGCCAGACTCACTACGAGTGGCAGGCCGGTCTGGCGGCAACCGACGGACGGGTGCGGTTGCGGGTCGTGGCCTCGGACGGGTTTCACCAGGCCAGCGATGTCTCCGACGATATCATCGTGGGCGACATCGCCCGGCGCGTGGTGATCGTTCAACCGCGTTACGGAGCGGTCATCCCGGAAGGGAAATCCATACGCTTGACGGCGCTGGCGAACGACCTGGAGCAAGGGGAGGTGCCGCTGACCGCCGCCAATACCCGTTGGCGTCTCGATGACGATGTGCTGCTCGGCAACGGTAACGACCTCGAGGCGACGGCGCTCGAGATCACCACCCCGCTGGGCTCGGTGGCAACGCCGCTGACCGTGGGCCCGCACCGTCTCGGCGTGGAGGTGACCGTCAGCCCCGGCAAAACGCTCAGCGACGAAATCCCGATCGAGATCGCCGCGGATTCAGATCGCGACG
>CBDUNM010000132.1:0-14432 GCA_965368585.1 uncultured Chromatiales bacterium
CGGTCACCCTCAAGGATGACGGCAAGCCGCTGTATCGCTGGGGTGCGTTGATCAAGCGGCCTAACGACGTGCGGATGTACGCTCGGCTGGCATTGCCTGACGAATGGAAGCTGCGCAACGCGGACGGCTCGCTGGTGAACAACTTCAACGTCACTAAGGCCCACTTGATCGTCAATCACACCATCACCAACAACCCGAACGACCAGCTGCGGCCCGAGGATCTGGAAAACGAGGCCGCCATCGGCGTGTTGCCCGACCATACAATCGAAAACCTGGGTACGCCGGACGAGGTCTGGAAAACGACCAAGCTGTGCTACGAGGGCGACGGCGACCTGATCGACACGGAAGACGGCACCACCGATCCCACGGTAGTGGGCATCGGGACCTATCTGAAGAACGGGCCCTTCGCACTGGATCCGGCCGCTGCGCCCGGTACCGAAGACGCGGATGATCCCTATGCCTTTTCGGCGGATCTGACGAACGCGTTGACCAATGCCTGGTACACCATTATCGATCGCGAGCCGTTCGAGTGGTCGTATGAGGTGATCACCGACGATCCGACCACGGGCGTGAGGACGGTCGACTATCGCGGCTGTCCGGGACCGGTCGACGATCCGGCCTACGCCGAGATCTGCACCAATGTCCCGGCTGGCGCGCCCTTATTCTCCGGTCCGCGCTGGCGCCTGAAGCCGAACAAGTTCGGCCAGGACCTGCCGGGTCTGGAAATCCCGACCACGGCTGCGCTTGAAGAGCCTTGCACACCGCCGCCGTTTGAGAGAACGCTCATCAAGTACGAGGTCGGTGCCCCGGCCACAACGGTCATCAACCTGCTGGACTGGAACGAGGAGGAAAACGGGCCTTCGCCGTTGGCGACCAGCCAGGGTTGGGTCGATTCCGAGCTGTTCAACGAGTTCATCGAGATTGTCGAGACGGTGACCGACGACAACGGCGAGCAGCGGCAGATCACCTCCATCGGCGGACCGATGAGTGAGGACTTCGATCTCATGGTCTACATCAAAGGCGATCGTAAGCCGACCTCCGTGTTCAACGCGCAACTGGTCCTAGAATACGAGGGCGAGACGCCGACCGAGCCCACCGCGGTGGATATGCGCCTGGCCAGCCTGGTCGTACCGTTGAAGGTCTCGGGACAGACGCCGGACAGCCGGATCAAGGAGCTGTTTGTCACCGCGTGTAACGACGATGCGGACGACATCGCTGCCGGCACCATCACCCTGGAAGGCGTCTCGCTGATTGCGAGTATTCCAACGGTGAACTACACCTTCCCGTTCAGCGGGCTGGCGGCCGGCGCCTGTGTCACGGCCACCTTCGATTGGACCGCGCCGTCTACCGGTACGGCCATCAACTGGACGGCCAACGTGTCCGTGGTCGGCGATCTGGTCGATCCGAATCTGACCAACAATACGCTGACCGGTCAGACGCTGGTGTACCCGCTGCGTAAGTAGGTACGCGTAAGGGGATTTGTAACACCCCGTGGGGAGGAAGCTTGGCTTCCTCCCTTTTTTGATCGCCGATCCGCAGGGCTGGCGAGTCGACGGAGATCGAAACGAGAGGAAAGACCAATGATAACGATACAATCGGTACTGGGTGCGATCACACTTGCGCTGGCCGCCAGCCTAGCGGCGGCGGGACAGTATCAGACGTCGCCCAACGTCGGCGGTAAAGGACCTGGCATGGGACACGACTATCGGCGCCATGCAAGCGGGCCGGAAACGCGCGGCGGCGGAGGCCCGCGCGATTCGGTGGGTGGGCGCGAGCAAGCACCGCCGGTGACTGCCGGAGGCCCATTGCCCTACGGTCGGATGACCGGCGACAATCGCTACCCTGGCTTGGGTTACCCTGGATATCCGCGCGATAGCCGGCGCCTGACGGACCGGTACCGCGGTTTCGCGCCGCCTTCTTCGGTGCCTCGCGATGGCCACGGCCAGCGACGCAATAGACGCGGCCTGGGTTACGGTTACCCCGGCTACCGGGGTCAGGGCGGGTCTCCGTACCCGAGGCATCGCCAGTACGGCAACCCGCCCGGTATACCACGCGGCCCGACCGGTTACGGTGCCGGCAACTGATACCGCGGGTGCCCGCGTTCGACTGACAAACCAACTTTAAGGCTTTGAAGGGGGCTCAGAGCAATGCGTGAGGGTCAAGTTCTACGTTCGGGTGCCACGGTTTTGCTGGTGGTATGGTGCTTCTTTGTATCGTCGTTGCAGGCTGGCGTGCCGGAGAATCTGTTCGATGCCGCGGTGCGTGGTGACGTCGCGGCAGTTTCTGTGCTCCTGGACCAGGGTGCGGATGTCAACGCCGTCGGTGCCGGTAAACGTACCGCACTGATGGAGGCCGCGCGGGCCGGGCAAAGGGCCGTCGTGGAGCGCCTGCTGGAGGCGGGTGCCAAGACCGACCTGCGCGACCGTAAACACAAGACGGCGTTGATCCTGGCGGTAAACGCTGGTCACGCCGGGATCGTGGAAAAGCTCCTGGCCGCGGGTGCGCGCCCGGAAATCCACGACGACTCCGGTAAGGCGGCGCTGCATTGGGCCGCGTTACGCGGCCGCGTCGCCGCCGCGCAACTCCTGCTCGCCCGCAACGCGGATATCAATGCCGTCGACAACGACGGGATTACCCCCTTGTTGATCGCCGCCGGGCGCGGCGACACGGCGCTGGTCAAGCTGCTGGTGGAACACGGCGCCGAACTGAACAACATGCCCGAACCGGCAGGCTACAACGCCCTGATGCTGGTCGCGGCGCGCGGCGATTTGGCCAACGCGGAATTGCTGTTGGCCAAGGGTGCCGAGGTCAATGCCGTCGCCCGAGACAAGGAGACCGCATTGCTGGCCGCGGTGCGTGAAGGACACGCCGACGTGGCGAGCCTGTTGCTACGGCACAAGGCCGATCCCGACGCTGTCGATAAACGCGGCTGGCGGCCGCTGTTCCATGCCGTCGGTCGCGGCGATGCGGCTATGGTGGACGACATTCTCGCCCACGGTGCCGCCGTCAACGACGTCGATCGGTACGGCATCACGCCGTTGATGATCGCCGCGGGTGCGGGCAATGTGGCGCTGCTCGAGCGCTTGGTTGCCGCGGGTGCCAAGCTCGATGTCAAAGACAAACGCCGCGGCTTTACCGCATTGATGGGTGCCGTGTGGACCAATCGGGCCGCGGCGGTGCAGTTCCTGCTCGATACGGGTGCACCCATCGATCAACAGGACCAGAACGGCAACACGGCCTTATTCTGGGCGGCCAATCGCGGCTACGACAAGCTGGTCGCGCAATTGATCGCGCGCGGCGCCGCCGTCGATGCCGCCAGTAAAAAAGGCGTTACGCCCTTGATCATCGCCGCCGCGGCGGGCCACGCCGCGGCCGTGGAGGAACTGCTTAAGGCGGGCGCCGACCTCGAACTGGCCGACGACAAGGGAATGACCGCGCTGGATTGGGCGCAGAAGCGCGGTCACGCGCAGCTGGTCGAGCGACTGCAGACTGCCGGGGCGAGTTAGCCTGCATGTTGTACTAGCCGACCGGCGACGGGCGCGAATGAATCGGCAGGGATGCGGCGCAAGTCCAGTTCGGGACGCAGTCTCGAAAGTACAGTTTGTCCCCCGTCCCCGATCTATCCGGGTCCTCGCTGGTCCAGGCACGAGGCGTGCGAATAGCCAGCCTATCGAAACGACGAGCAACGCAGTCAGACGGGGTGTGTCGGCGTACGAAAATGGGAAGTTGTTGTTTCGCGAACCCTTAGTCGGGTCGACGCGGCCGGGCGTCTTACCTCATTCGCTACCGACAGGCCCGGAGAGGCTGGCAAAGTAGGACGCGACATTGTCGATGTCCTGGTCGGAAAAGGTCTTCAGCATGGGGGTCATAATGGGGTCTTTGCGTGGGCCGTCGCGAAACGAAGTGAATTGCTTGACCAGGTAGGCGCGCTTCTGGCCGCGCAGATTGGGGTAGTTGCGCTGGGTGCTGATACCGTCCTGCCCGTGACAGGCCGCGCACACAGTGGCCTTTTTTCTGCCCGCCTCGAGATCGGCGGTCGACTTGAGACCCGCGCCGTCCGGCGCAGGCGTCGATGACGTACCGCCCGCGTTACCTAGGCTGTAGAAGTATGCCGCGATGTTGTTGATGTCTTCATCGGAAAGCGCCTGCGACATGGCGGCCATGGTGGGGTCATCACGTTCCCGGTAGCGGAAGTACTTCAACTGCTTGGAGAGATAGACGTCCTTTTGCCCGCGGATGTTGGGGAAGTTGGGTGCGATACCGATGCCGTCGGCGCCGTGACAACCAAAGCAAAGCGCGGCTTTTTCCTTACCGGCCTCGACGTCGCCAATCAGCGGGGTGCGATCTTTTGCGTGCGTCGACCGTGCGGTCCCCGGTAACGAGCAGGCCAGCGCAAGGAGCGCAAAAGACAAGGCATGTTTCATGGTAGTCTCCTGAAGTGAGTAAAGTGACCAACCTTAACGAGCGCAACAAAGGAATATACGTCGGGGTTTGGGGGGCGTACACATCGCCGGCGCAAACAAAAAGGTATTCACTGGACAAGCGTTTTGTCGCACCAGTAGCGACAAAATAGCCGGCGTGCCGCGGGGTAAGCCCTGGCCGTCAACCCTCGTTATAATTTCCGCTCATCAGAAAAACCAATCGACCGTGGATTTGATGCCGCGGAAATCGGCT
Source organism: uncultured Chromatiales bacterium (assembly GCA_965368585.1). Lineage (GTDB taxonomy): Bacteria > Pseudomonadota > Gammaproteobacteria > Chromatiales > Chromatiaceae > JARRQB01. Next base: position 4,675 of record CBDUNM010000132.1, read on the forward strand.
TCAAGCCAGCGTGTTGTCCGACCGGGGGAAGACTAATGGGCGACGTTTCGCAACGCATCAGCCGCGCATGGGGCTGTGCTGTTCTGCTCGCTGTGTTCGCCAGTACGGGCAACGTGGCGGCGCAACAATCGACCGGCGCACCGGAGGAAGACGACTACGTCGGCTCCGACATCTGCGCCGAATGCCACGAAGAGAAGTTCGAGGAGATCCTGCCTTCCAAGCACGGCCAGACGGCGGATCTGCGAACGCCTTTTGCCAACCGCGGTTGTGAGACCTGCCATGGCGCGGGCGCCGATCACGCCATGTCCGAGGGGGAAGAGCGCGGACGCCTGGTTGTCTACGGTCCCAGATCGGAGGTTGCGCACGACGTGCAGAACGGCCGCTGCCTGAGTTGTCACCAGGACACCCGGCGCATGCACTGGCAAAGCAGCGCGCACGAGGCCGCCGATCTGACCTGCACCAACTGTCACAAGATCCACCAACCGGACGGCGTACTGCGCAAGAGCACCGAGTCGGAGGTCTGCACCACCTGCCACTGGAAGGTGCGGGCGGAATTGCACAAGGCCTTTGCGCACCCGGTCATGGACAATCTGCTGACCTGTACGGATTGCCATAGTCCGCACGGGTCCGCCGGACCGCGCGCGCTCAAGGCGCTGACGGTGAATCAGGCCTGTTACACCTGCCATGCCGAAAAACGCGGTCCCTTCCTGTGGGAACACGAGCCGGTGACGGACGACTGTAGCAACTGTCATCAGCCGCATGGCTCGAACAACCCCGCACTCCTGACCCGGCGTGTGCCCTTTCTCTGCCAGCAATGTCACCAGGCTTCGATGGGCGGACACTGGAACAACCTGCTGGTCTTTAATCTGGCCGGTTCCGGTGGCGATGGGTCGGGCTCCGGTGGCGGGTCGGGCTCCGGTGGCGGGTCGGGCTCCGGTGGCGGGTCGGGCTCCGGCGGCGGGTCGGGCTCCGGCGGCGGGTCAGGCTCCGGCGGTGGGTCGGGCTCGGGAAGTGGCGGTTCCGGTGCGGGAGCGGGGGCCGGCGCGTCGGCGTTGCGGTTCGCGGCGCCCAGCGCCATGGGCGCCGGTGGCGCCGGACTCGCCAGCCGCATCGTCGGGCGCGGTTGTATGAACTGCCACTCGCAGGTTCACGGCACCAACCACCCGTCCGGTTTTGCGTTGCAGCGATGAACGCGTACTTGATATCCAGATCACTTGGGGAGAAGGCAATGAATCCAGCCCACAGGCCGCACTATGCGTCAGCCGAGGACAGGGACCGGTCGGCGCCTTTGTTGCCGGTGCCGGCGTTCGTGCTGCTGGTCGCGATGACCCTTCCTGTTCAATCGTTGGCTGCGGACGCACCGGCCGACGCAAGCGACAACGAGCCGATGCAGGCGATCGCCGACACGGAAGCGGAAGAGGCATTGGAGCCGGGCAACGCCTTCACCCGCGCGTTCTCGGGCGAGGTCGAGCTTGGGCTGGGCACCGTCTCGGACGATTCCTTCGCCTTCGGGCGCTACACCGGGCTGGAGGAACAAGGGGCATTCCCGCTCGGTGACTTCAATGTGAGGCTGCGGCCCGGTCGGCCGGATTATCTCTACGCCCGGGGCAGAAACCTCGGACTGAACTCGCGATCGCTGCTGTTCAAGTACGGCAAACAAGGGACATACGACACCTATTTCAGCTACGATCAGTTGCCCAATTTCACGGTCGATACGGCCCAGACGCCGTTCACCGGCGCCGGCACTTCAGACCTCACCTACACCAGCGTGCTGCGCGGCCTGGATCTCGAGACCGAGCGGAAGCGCCTGGGGGCCGGATTCACCTACCGGCCGAACCGCCACTGGATCACCAGCCTCGCGGTGCGTCGCGAAGTCAAGCAGGGCACCGGTGTCATCGGCGGCGCCTTGCTCGACGCCGGTGCCGGTGCGGGATTCGGCAATTCGTTCGCCGCCCTGTTGCCGCAGCCGATCGACTACGTGACCAACCTGTTCGATCTGACCTTGGGGTATGTCAACCAGCGCTATCAGTGGCAGCTGGCCTACCATCTGTCCTTGTTCGAAAACGACGCCCAATCGTTGACCTGGGACGAGCCGACGTTGCCCTCGACCGGCGAAGGTCGCTTGGCCTTGCCGCCAGACAACCAGTTTCATCAAATCACCTTTTCCGGGGCGTATGGCCTGACCGACACCACTCGACTGACGGGCCTGCTGGCGCCGGGCTGGATGTTTCAGGACGAGTCTTTTCGGCCGTATCGCGTAGGCGGGACCGTGGCGGAGCTGCCACGCACGTCGCTGGATGGCGAGGTGCAGGTGCACGCGGCGAAGCTCGGTATATCGGCGCGTCCGCTGCGCGCCTTGCGTCTGCGGGCCGACTACCGCTACGACGAGCGCGACAACAACACGGCGCAAGTGGAATACGACTATTTCCCGCTGGATTCCACCGTCGCGTCCGGTGCGGCGGTGACCAATCAACCGCTGAGCTATAAAAAACACAAGGTCGATCTGGACGCGAGCTACCGTTTCAGTCGACGCGTCAGGGCGGGATTGGGGTACGAGTACCGCAACACCAAACGCGAGTTTTCGGACGTCGAAGAAAACGACGAACATACCGTTTCAGCCAGGCTGAAGCTTGCGCCGACCGACGCGATCGACCTGTCATTGAAGCTGGCGCGCATGGAGCGCGACGCCTCCGACTATCAGGCGGAAATTGTCGGGCAGAATTCGTTGCTGCGAAAATATTACCTGGCCGACGAAACGCAGGACCAGGCCGGCATCGTGGTGTCGTATATGCCGCACCAAAGTGTGACCCTGGGGCTGAGTGCGGACTTGATCAAGGACGACTATGACGAAACGCAAATCGGCCTTACCGAAGCAGACCGGCAAAGCTATACCCTCGATGTGTCTTACGTGCCGCGTGAAGACTGGGTGTTCTACGGCTTCTACACGCTCGAGCGCTACTCGGCCGGGCAACTTGGCAGCAGTAGCGATGCGGTCGAGACGTCGGACTGGCGGGTTGAATTCGACGACGATGTCGATACCTTTGGCGCGGGCGCAAAAATAACCGGCATCAAGGGCAAGTGGGATCTGGGCGTTGATTACGTCTACATGGATGGCGAAAGCGATATCCGACAGTTCGACAGCGGCGCGCCTGCCGCGTTTCCCTACCCGACGCTGACCAATCGGCTACAGACTATCCGACTCTACGCACTGTACCACGTGCGCAAGGACATGGACATCAAGCTGACGTTCCTGCACGAAGCCTACGATTCGACGGACTGGGCCCTGGACGGGCTGGAGCCCGAGTCTGTGACCGACCTGGTACTGTTGGGTGACGAGAGCCCGGATTACGACAACAACGTGGTGACGGCGTCGATCCGCTACCGGTTTTGATGCCGCCGGCGGGGTCAATCGGTTCGTAGGGGCGCCGCGGTCGGAAAACGCAGTAGGCGCATGCTGGTTATGATGAGCTCGATCATGGCGTCGACCGTATAACGGTCCGAGTTGATGGTCAGATCGTACCGGCTGGCTTCTTCGATATCGACGCCGTAGAGCTTTCGTATATGCAGGGCGCGTTCCCGATTGGTCTGCTTGACGCGCTGTTGCGCCGACTTCAGATCGATGCGTTCACGAGCGGCGATGCGTTTGGTGCACGGTTCGAGACTGCCCACGATACGCACGCGCAGCGTCGATTTTTCGTCAAGGACCTCGTTCGCGCCGCGTCCGACGATTACTCCGCCGGTCTGCGAGATGCTGAAGATCACCTTTGCGAGATATAGTTGATAGGTCTCCTGGGTCAACAGCTTGCCGTTGGTAAAGGCGTACCATCAGTCGCTGCCCGCCTGTTTGACACGCTCGTCCAGGGTCCTGACCAGGTCGATATCGACGCGGGCGCGGTGTGCTATTTCTTCCAGAATGGTTCGATCGAAGCAGCGTACCTGCAAACGATCCGCGAGGGCTTGCGCGACGACCTTGCCCATGGCGCCGTAACTGCGCGAGATCGTGACCACGGGCTTTTTCGCGGAACTCAGCCGGCCTGATTCGCGCGCATTTCGCTCGGCCATCAACTCGGCACCGACCAGGGCTTCGATAAATCGATGTACATCGTTCTTCATGGCAGCGAAGCCCCGCGGACTGCGGTTCGGACTGTCGACCTCACAATGACAATATAGTCGTTTAAAAGGCAAAGCCCGCCACTGAGGGCGGGCCTTGACACGCATCAAGTATGATTGGCGCTGCGCTGCGGGCTCGATCCGGTGGGGTCTGTCAGCGACGACTGCCGCCTCCACCTCCACCGCCCGCCATCCGCGACCCGGAACCCTTGCCCATGTCCTCCATGCGCCCTTTGCCGCGATCCGCGGGCGCTTGTGTGGCGGATTCAACGCCTTGTTGGCGTTGCTCAATCCGCTCCCGGACCTGCTCCTGGGTGCCCGCTTGTTTGCCGGCCGCTTCCTCGGTGCGCACCTGGGCGCGTTCGCGCGTTTGCTGCCGTTCCTGTTGCGCTTGATCACCCCCCGCGGCGGTGGCCTGTTCGGTACGGGTACGTTGTTGCTCGCGCGTTTGGTTCGCTGCATCTCCACCTTGCGCCTGGGTGGTCGTGTGCTGCTTTTCCTGTTTGCGGAACATGTTGCGCACCCGGCTCCACAGACCGGATTCCTCGGTTTGCGCCTCGGCTATCTGGATAACTTCCGGGTCTGCCACCGGTGCGGCCAGCGTGGCGGTCGAGAATGCACCGCCGGCGACGATCGCAGCGATCGAAACCAATACTAAAGATTTCATGACGAGTCCTCCTCATTCAGTTGTTCGTCTCATCGAATACTCTACGCCGAAGCGCGCGATGAAACGTTTCGCTTCATAGCTATTTTGTAACCGGGTGTTACGGCTAGAGCCATGCGTCGCGCCCCGGCATTTTTGGCGTATACGGTTGCTGAACTTGCCGCGCGGACTCGTTAAGCTGTTTTTATTAATAGAGTGTTTGCGAACAGGGAACTACGATCCGACAAGCACCACATGGGTTTTATCTTGGATGGATCTTGCGGGGCGGGCATCGGGAGCGTGTATCGCGTGAGCGGCCGAAAACCAACCTTGATCGGCAAAGCGGCATTGGCGTTGCTGCTGCCGCTTGCACTGAGTTCCTGTTACAGCGGGTCGGACAAGCAACCGCCGGCGAGTGCCTGGGACAAGGTGCCGCCGCGCTCAGTTCCGACCGACCACAGTTCTTTTTTTCAGCAGCCTTTCGCCGACGGTCCGTCCGTGACCAAGGCGTGCCTCGAATGTCACCCGAAGTCGGCCGAAGAGGTGATGGCGACCGCGCACTGGAACTGGGTGGGGGACGAGGTCATGGTGCCGGGCCACGACCAGCCGCTGCGCATCGGCAAACGCAACCTGATCAACAACTTCTGTATCGGCATCAAGTCCAACTGGCCCGGTTGTACGCAATGCCATATCGGCTACGGTTGGGAGGACGAGTCGTTCGACTTCACCGATCAGACGCGGGTCGACTGCCTCGCTTGCCACGACAATAGCGGCACCTACCGCAAGAAGTTCCGCGGGGCCGGACTCCCTGACGAGTCGGTCGATCTGCTGGTGGCGGCGCGCAGCGTGGGCGTGCCGACGCGCGGCAACTGCGGGGCCTGCCATTTTCAGGGCGGCGGCGATAATGCCGTCAAGCACGGCGATCTTGACTATACGTTGATGTTTCCCAGCGGGCGCATCGACACCCATATGGGTGATCACGACCTGCAATGCGTGGACTGCCATCGAGGAGAGCGTCATCTGGTGCCGGGACGGGCCATGTCGGTCAGTGTGGACCGCGAGAACCGTCTGCACTGCACGGCCTGTCATGCCGAACAGCCGCACGCCGACCAGCGACTGAACGGTCATACCGAGCGTGTCGCCTGCGCGGCCTGCCACATTCCCTTCATGGCTGTGGATACCGGGACCAAGATGACCTGGGACTGGTCCCAGGCGGGGCAGGACCTCGATATCACCGACAGTCACCTGTACATGAAAATAAAAGGACGCTTCACCTGGGCCAAAAAGGTGCCGCCCGAGTACTACTGGTACAACGAAACGGCGACGCGCTACATTCTGGGGGACAAGATCGATCCGACCAAACCCACGATAATCAGTGGTCCATTGGGTGCTCGCGACGACCCGACCGCCAAACTATGGCCGTTCAAGGTGCACCGCGGCAAGCAGGTCTACGATTTGCTGCACAACTATTTTCTGCTGCCGCATGTGCATGGCGAGCAGGGCTTCTGGAACCAATTGGATTGGCCGACTGCGCTCGAAATCGGGTCTAAATTCACCGGCTTGGACTTCAGCGGTCAATGGGATTTTGCGCCGACCGAGATGTTCTTCCCGCTGGCCCATATGGTGACCCGGGCCGACGAGGCGATGCAGTGTCGCGATTGCCACGGTGAGCGCGGGCGCCTTGATTGGGCGGCGCTGGGCTACGAAAGCGACCCGGTCGGCCGTGCGGTAGAGCCGCACGAGCCGGTCTACCTGTTCGACGAGAACGGCGACCCTGTGGTTGAGTCGGGTCTGCCGATGTCGCCGCGGGAATCGTGCGGTGCCTGCCACGAACTGGACGAAGAGGCCTTCGTACAGACGCACGGCTATCACTCCAATATCGACGAAGAGTTGCTGGAACCGCAACGCCAGGCGCTACTGCAGCAGGGACCGCGTATCCCGGCGGACGAAACGCAGCAAATGAACTGCTTCATGTGCCACATTGCGCGGCCCAACTATGCTGAGCGCGCCCGTGCCCTGGCGGCAGGGCTGCCGGAATGGTCGGTATCGGCGACCCTGATCGGGACTGGCCTGTTGACCCACGAGGACGAAGACTACCTCTGGAACACCGAACTGATTGCAGAGGACGGCGAGACCGAGATGGCCCTCGGTGCGGTGAGCGAAGCGAACTGCGGTGCCTGCCACGGGGTGGTGCACGACGGCGCCGAGCCGCTGTTGGTAGAACTGGTAGAGGGCGACGCGTGGACGACCGCAAAGACCGGGCAGGTGTTTTCGCCGCAGCGTATCCGTCGGTCGGCAATGAATCTGGTGGGCAAGGACGGGCTCGAGCTGGCGTGGGACGTCCATGCCGAACGGGTGGTGTCGTGCGGCGACTGCCACTACTCCAGGGGACGCCCGGAACGTCTCTCGGGCGCGGCGGCCAAGCCTTTGGTGGACGAAGGCGTCCCGGGTGGTCCGCGCCGGTGTGAGAGCTGCCACAGCCTGGGCGATAGTCACGACTGGCTGGAGGAAAAAGAACGCCACTTACGCGCGGTGGCGTGTGAATCCTGCCACGTGCCCGAGCTGGAGATGGCCGCCCAACAACAGCTGGACCGCACCGTGCTGCGCCTCGATGGCAAGCCTCTGGCGACCTATCGCGGCGTCATCAGCGGCGATGTTACCCAGCCTTCGCGGGTACTGATCGGCGGCTACAAGCCGCTGCTGCGGGTGGGCCGCGACAGCGCGGGTGAGGCGCGGCTGATGCCTTACAACCTGGTGGCGAGCTGGTATTGGATCGACGATACGACCGGCGCTCGCGTGACCGACGAGCAATTGCGCGCCGCCTGGATGGAGGGAGACGGTTACGCGCCGACTGTCCTGCAGGTCTTCGACAGCAATGGCGACAATGCCCTGGACGATTTCGAGCTGCGGCTCGATGTCCCGGAAAAGACCGACTTCATTGCGGTGCGCCTGCGCGGCGCAGGCGTTGCGCATCCGGTCGTTCGCGGTGAGCTGCGGGCCTACCACATTCATCACAACGTCCGTCATGGCGACCGGGTCAACCGCGATTGCCTGGCCTGTCACCCGGAAGAGAGCCAACCATCGGCGGTCGATTTTCCGCTCGCCCCCTACTTGCCGGGCGGGGTGGTGCCCACCTTGCTCGAAGACGCGACGCAGATAGCGCTGGACGGCGAGCTGCGCACCAAGCGGGATGGCGGCCTGGTTTTATCGTCGCAACGTGGTGCTGCCGCTTCCTACCAGAAGTTACAGCACGATACGGAGTGAGCCATGACAACCCAAACGAGAAAAGACCGGTATTGGAACCCCTACGTGGGTGGCGTGCTGTTGGGGGTGTTGTTGTTCCTGTCCTTTTTCATCGCCGGGCAGGGCCTCGGTTCGTCCGGCGGCGTCAACCGCATCGCGGTGGCGATCGAGGACCTGGTCGCGCCGCAACATGTCGATCGCACGCCCTACAACGCGGCCATGGCGGGCGGCGACAAAGACCCGCTGGATCATTGGATCGTCTGGGAGGTCGCCGGTATCTTCCTCGGCGGGTTCACCTCGGGCATGCTGCGGCGCCGAGTGAGATTGGAGACCTATCATGGACCGCAGATCACCGCGCGCCGGCGTTGGCTGTACGCCTTTGTCGGCGGTGTGTTGATGGGCTATGGCGCACGCATGGCGCGCGGCTGCACGTCGGGCCAGGCGCTCAGTGGCGGGGCCGTGCTGTCCGCCGGTAGCTGGGTGTTCATGTTTGCCGTGTTCGCCGGCGGCTATCTGGTTGCGTGGTTTCTGCGGCGGCTCTGGCAGCCGGAGGCCGAGTGATGGCGCCCTTCGATCTCGTGGCCCTGTTCGGCGTGACCGGGTCATACCTTGTTTACCTGGCGATCGGGTTTTGCTTCGGCTTTATTCTCGAGTCGTCCGGTTTTGGTGATTCGCGTCTGCTGGCGGCGCAGTTCTATTTTCGCGAATTTCGGGTTCTGAAGGTGATGTTCACGGCCATCGTCGTTGCCATGCTGCTGGTATTCTGGGCCACTGCGCTGGGCTGGCTGGACTATGACGACATCTGGGTGAACCACACCTACTGGTGGCCGGGCATTGTCGGCGGTCTGATCATGGGCGTGGGTTTTGTCATCGGTGGTTACTGTCCCGGCACCTCGCTGGTCAGTATGGCGACGCTCAAGATCGACGGCGCCCTGTTCGTGCTCGGTGTCGCGGTCGGCGTGCTCGGATTCGGTGAGACCGTCGCTTGGTTCAATGATTTCTGGCATGCCGGCGCCGAAGGGCGTCTCACGCTGGCGGAATGGTTCGGCCTGGAAACCGGGTGGGTGGCTGTGCTGGTCGTCTGCCTGGCCCTGTTCATGTTCTGGGGGGCGGGGAAATTGCGGACGTTGATCTACGGAAACCGATATGAAGGCCCTTAGCCCCAATCTGCTGGGTGCCGTCGCGCTGCTGGGCGCCGCGCTCGGCCTGGTGTGGCAAGGGCAGCCCGGGCTCGCCGAAAAATGGCAATACATGGCGCCTGACTACGAGCAACGGCTGACCCAGCGCGAGGTCTACATCGATCCGGCAGAACTGCTCCACCTGATGAACGACGACTATGTCGATCTCCGTATCTGGGATGTGCGGTCGGAGTCGGACTGGAACCAGTTCCACCTGGCCGATGCCGAACGCGTGCCGCTGAGTGCGCTACCGGCGCAACGTGATCGCATGCGGGAATTGTCCGCCGTGAGCGTGCTGGTATTCGTCGGTAATGACGAACAGGTTGCAACCCGGGCATGGAAGCACGCGATGGCGTTGGCGAAGCCGAATGCATACATACTGGAGGGTGGTCTGAATCTCTGGCTCGATGTCTACGGCGTTCACGAGGAGGAGGAGTCCGGTCATGGGCTCGCCAGTCCCACGCCCGACGGCACCCTGAGGCACCCGTTCAAGCGGGCGTTGGGCGGCCGTCATGCCGCGTCGCGCCCAGACGAGCACTACGCGCCGCATCGCGAGTACAGGCCCAAGGTGATACTGCTGAAAA
>CBDUNM010000133.1:0-14381 GCA_965368585.1 uncultured Chromatiales bacterium
CACCCGCAAACGCAACGCCGCCGAGCGCCGCTTTCAGATCTACGGGATGATTGCTGTCGCGCTGGCAGTTGTCGCGCTGATCTTCCTGCTTTCGTCGATCCTTCGAAACGGCTCCGGCGCGTTCTTTCAAACCTTCATCACCTTGGAAGTCACACTGGACGAGGCAAAACTCGACAAGAACGGCAACCGCGATCCGGCCGATCTCGCCAAGGTTTCAACCTTCGGCTACAGCCCCCTGATCAAGTCCGCCATCGAGTCGAAAATCGAAGAGCTTGGCATTGATCTGCCGGGTCTAGGCAAGCCGGACGCCCTGATTTCCAAGGAATCCCCCGCGCAGATGCGCAACTTCGTACTCGCCAATCCAAACGTCATCGGTTCCACACATTCGTTCCGCTTTCTGGCCTCGGGCCGGATCGACGGCTATTACAAGGGCCGCGTATCCATGGCCTCGGCGGAACGCGACTCCAACATCTCGCCCGAACAATTGCAGCTTGCCGACGCACTCAAACAGGCAGGGGCACTCGAAACCCGGTTCAACTGGAACTTCGTCACCTGGCCCGATGCCTCTGAAAACCGTCCCGAAGCCGCCAATCTGGTCGGCATCTACGCCGCCGGGGAGATCGTGCGCGGCATGGCCGACTCGCTCGGCAGCCTGCATTGGCATGCGACGCACAGCTTCAATCTGGACTGGAGCTGCTACGGTCAAGATGGCCGCGCGATCAAGAACTGCTATGCGGGCGGCGCATGGTCTCCGCAGGCGCTGCGCGAAAAATTGACGGACGACCGCGCGACCCTGGCCCGCCTGGATCTGCCGCGCGTCGAACTCGGGCCCGGCCGCTACCGCTGCTATCTCGCGCCGGCGGCGCTGCAGGAACTGATCGACATGCTCGGTTGGGGTGATCTCGGCTGCAGGAGCCAGCGCACGCGCCAGAGCGCGCTGTTGCAGCTGGTGGAGCGCAAGCGCTGTCTCAGCCATCTGGTCACACTGCGTGAAGACCGCCGCTGCGGATTCGCGCCGGGCTTCACCGAGCAGGGTTTCGTGACCGTCGCGCCGGTGACCCTGATCGAACGCGGTGAGTACGCCGGCGCGCTCGTCAATGCGCGCAGCGCCCGGGAATACGGCCTCACCGTGAACAGTCCCTCCGAGTCGCCCGTGGCGCTGGACCTGGCGCCCGGCGCCCTGCCCGCGGCGGAGGTGCCGGCCGCGCTGGATACCGGTATCTATATCTCCAACCTGTGGTACTGCAATTACTCGGATCGCAACCATGGCCGCATCACCGGCATGACGCGCTTCGCCACGCTGTGGGTCGAGCGCGGTCGGATGCGCGGGCCGGTGTCGGCCATGCGCTTCGACGACACGCTGTACCATATGCTCGGCGACCGGCTGGAGGCGCTGACCGTCGAGCGCGAGCGGCGCATGGACCCGGGCACCTACGGTGGACGTTCGTGCGCCAGTGCGCTGTTGCCGGGCGCGTTGGTGAACGGCCTGGAGATTACGCTGTGATCGATTTCGCAAGCAGCGTCACTCCCGTTTGCCGAAACCGCCGAACTCCCCGTGCAGCGTCCAGCGGCCGTCGTATTCGACGAAGGCCAGGGTGGCAACCGGATCGACGGGGTGCCGGTACAGCCCGCGACCGACGGCAATCAGCGGCAGTCGCTGTCCGTCGGCGTAGGTCAGAAAAAGCCGATCGTCCTCCAAGGTGACCGTCATTTGCGGGCGCTCGTTCTGCCACTCGAAGCGTTGCGTCAACTTGCCGTAGACGCCGACGTACGCCTTGGCGGGGTTGGTGTCGGGCGCTTGAGGTATGGCGCGCCGACTTTGCCGTGGGTCGCTCAGATGCTGCCGAATCGCGTGTTTGAACGCCTTCAGCGCGTCACGCTTGAAGGCGTTAAAGGTCAGAAAAAAGCCCACGCCCAGTTCCTTCTGGTAGGAAAAATGAGATAGATAACCGTCGCCGTCGCCGCCGTGCCCGTACCACAGGTAGTCGCCGTCGATCTCCTGGTCGATGCCCAGGCCGTAGCCGAAGGTCAGCCCGGCGCGCGCGGCCAGACTGCTGGTCGGGGTCTCCATACGGTCGATGGCCGCCGCGTCGATCAAGGTAGCGCCGGGCTGTCCCCGGCGCAGGAACAACTGCGGGAGCGCCGCCATTTCCCGCGGCGTCGCATTGATCGCGCCCAGCGGCGGGAAGAGCATGTGCCAGTAGGGTATGACCGTCTGCCCGTCGCTGTCGTAGCCGGTCGCGAGGCGGTCGAGGGTCTGGTCGTCGGCCGTGAGGGTGGCGCTGGTCAGGCCGAGCGGAACCAGTACCTGGTCGCGTATGAACGCCGCGTACGGTTGGCCGCCGACGCGCTCCATGACCAGGCCGAGGTAGCCGGCGCCGACGTTAGAATACTCGGCATAGAGGCCGGCCGGCCAGCGCAGGCGCCTCGGCTTGCCGTTGAACTCGATGGCGGCCAGCAGCGACGGCAGCGGCTGATTATGATCGAATTCCGTACGGTTGAGATCCGCCAGCCCGGCGGTGTGCTCGACCAGATGAACCAGCCTGACCGGATGCGAGTCCTGCCACGGGTTCTCCAGCGGTGCATCCGGCGCGACCGAATGCAACGGCGCTTGCAGGGACAGCAGGCCGCGTGCCTCAAGTTGCAACAGCCCGATGGCGTTGAAGGTCTTGGTGATCGAACCGATGCGTACCAGGGTGTCGGCGGTCATGGGACGCCGGCTGGCAAGATCGGCGTGGCCGAGCGCGACGACTTCGCGGATACCGTTCTGGTCGACGACGATGGCGACGACGCCCGGTACCCGATGGTGTTCGCGAAGCCGTTCCAGCGCGTCCCCCAGCGGGGGGCTAGCCGATTCTCCGGCTGCCGCCGCGCCGGCCATGGCTACTGCCAGCAGGTTGCACAGCAGCGCCTTCAAGGCGTGCCCATGATCGCGGCGCGCAACGCCCGCTGTGCGGGCTGTTGCCGAAAGGCCAGTGCAGTCGGCGACTCCCTGACCAGGCCAAGCGTCGTATAGGCCGCCTGAAGGTCGGGAAAGCGGTCCGAATGCAGGTACTGCCGTGCCAGACGGGTGAACACATCCGATTCTGACAGCCGATCGAGCCGTTGCAGCAGTTCCGATGCGGTCCAGATACGTTGCGAGGGCAGGCAGCAATCGCGCAGCCGTTGCAACACGGAATCCAACGATGTTGCCCCCCGCCCTCGCTGGCGCAACTCGAGGTCGGCGAGCAGAAACACGGCGGCGCCGCTCCAATAGACCCGCATGAAGGCGCGTTCGCGCATCATGTTCCTGCTCGCATCGAGCAGGTCGCGGCCGGGTCTCACGCCCGCCTTGCCGCGCTCGAAACCCGCGTGCAGAGACTCCCAGGCGTCCCGTGCGGGTATCATCCCGGTACGCGCACGACTGACGTTCTGGTAGTAGCTGGCCAGGCCTTCGTAGATCCATCGGGCGTCTTCCCGCAAAACAGGGTGCAGCAGATGGCTGAGTTCGTGACTCAAAACCCAATCGTTCAGAAAGGCGCGCTCCGACAGATGCTGGTCGACGTACAGGTGGACGCTTTCGCCGCCGCCGCGTGCCACCTGGCCCCAGGGCACGGGTTCGCCGCCGTGACCGACCGGTACCACCAGGATCTGCGCCCTTGGGACGGGAAAGCGGCCGTAGATCGCCGCAACCGCTTCGATATTCCGCGTGAGCCAGTTTAAAATCTGTTGCGTGTTGGCGGCGGGCTGTCCGTGCAGCAGGGCGATTTCCAAATCCGTACCCGGGAAGCTGAGCTGCCGCAGGTCGAAGCGGCCCAAGGCGATCTTGGCAGTCCAGTCCGCCGCTCTCGGTCCGGTGCGGAAGCCGTGCGCGCCGGGGCGCGTGGCGTGTTTCTCCCAGGGGGCCGAGACGCGGTAGCCTTCGGGTAGTTCAAACTCGACCGCCACGTCCACCGTGCCCTCGGGCAGCCAGAGAAACAGGCCGGGTGACACCAGGAGCGCGTGCTGCTGGCGCACGAAATCGCGCCGCCAGTGACCCTTGTTCTGCGCGGCGCTCAGGTCAACGCGGTATGCCAGGCAGCCGGGTTCGTGGTCGCCCTCGATCGTGATCCGGTTGCCGCGGCGCGTCAGCTGCACCGCGGCGTCGGAGCGCAGTTCGGAAAGCAGGGCGCCGGCTTGCTGCGACGAGGGAGACAAGGTGGCAGGCATCGACTCATCGAAACAGGCCGAGATCTCCAAACGGTCGAGCGCGTCCGGGACGCCGACCCGATAGCGGGCGTCGGCTTGCGCGGTGTTGCACGCCGTCCATGCGGTCGTCAGGGCGAGGGCGAGGGCGGCCAACGGAAGCGGACGGGTCAAGGTTGTTTTCTCATACTGCGCTGCGATTACGGGTTCCCCGCTTCGACTCCCGGATGCCGCGCTCGTTCCCTGCACACAGCCTGGCTGGATGCGTCTTAGCATTGCCTATCGCGCCACGCGACCGGATTTACAGCCACGCAGCGCTGCGCGCGCAGAGCGACTTTTTTATCGGGAATGCATAGACTTGAACAACCCATCCTCGTTGACACGGTACCTAACTCATGCCTTATGCAAACATCCTGACCGAAACGCACGATACCGTGCGCCTGATCGTCCTGAATCGTCCCAAAGCGCTGAATGCCCTGTCCGGTGCCCTGATGGACGAATTGACGCACGCCCTGGACGAGTTCGAACGCGACGACCGGGTCAGGGCGGCGGTCCTGACGGGCAGCGAAAAGGCCTTCGCCGCGGGCGCGGACATCGTCGAGATGAAGGATCAGACCTTTTCGCAGGCCTATGCCAAGGACTTCGTCACCGCCAACTGGGAGCGGGTGGCGACCTGCCGCAAACCGGTCATCGCGGCGGTCGCCGGCTACGCCTTGGGCGGCGGTTGCGAACTGGCCATGATGTGCGATTTCATCATCGCCGCGGAAAATGCGAAATTCGGTCAGCCGGAGATCACCATCGGCGCCATTCCCGGAGTCGGCGGTTCGCAGCGTCTGACCAGGATCGTCGGCAAATCCAAGGCTATGGACATGATCCTGACCGGGCGCATGATGGATGCCGAAGAAGCGGAGCGCAGCGGTCTGGCGAGCCGAGTCGTTCCCACCGCTGAGCTGGTCAGCGATACGATCGCCATCGCCAAGCAGATCGCCGCGCTCGAACAGTTCTCGGTCATGCTGGCCAAGGAATCCGTCGATCGCGCCTACGAAACCACCCTTGCCGAAGGCATCCGCTTCGAACGCCGCCTGTTCCAGGCCGTGTTCGGTACGGCGGGTCAGCGCGAGGGGATGAACGCGTTCGTCGAAAAACGCCCGGCGCAGTTCAACAAGACCTGACCGACCGCTATGACAACGGTGTAACGAAGTGACACAGAGCGGTTGCTCACCTGGATAACCGGAGCGGATGAAATAACCGACAGTTGGTTAAAATTATCCGATTTGCGCACCGCTTGGCCGCGCGCCGCACCCGATCGGGTTGTTGCGGAAAGGATAGTGCGATGATTCAGCGAATGGCACGGTTGTTGTATGTGACAGTAGCACAGAGGCGCCTCCGTTGCGCCTCCGACCTAAACGAAACGCTGAGGAGAATGGCACGATGAAAATTTGGTCTACGCCCGCATTCCAGGACATGCGCTACGGCTTCGAAATCAACCTGTATATCAACGTTCGCTGATTGGGGTTCTAAAGAGTTCGAGCAGGGCGGGGGAGCATGGCTCACCCGCCTTTTTTTTGGTGATCAAAGCGACCGATGCCGGTTCGCCACCGGGCGGTCCGTCTGCCCGGTGCGCCGAATTGTTGCGCTGCTGCGCGCTGCGGCGAATTTCCTGTACCCGACCGGCACGCCTGATGGGGCGCGCGACGCACTGACCGAAAATCCCGTCGATGTCGCAACACGGGGTTCCGCCACCGGTTGTGTGAGCGTTCTCGTCCGACTAAGCTGCGATCGGTAGCAGCGCGGTCGTTCGTCCAGGACAAACGGAGCGATCATCACCGCGCCAAATTATAACAATAAGATTACCAGGCAAATCCGGCCAGGATCGGGACCGGACCGCGCCGCAGAGACCAGATGAAATCATGAAAGCCTGTGTATGGTGGTTGATGGGAGTTGCGTCGGTCGTCGCCATGTCCGCGAATGCGGCGCAGACGGTGCGCGTCGGGCTCCTGCAGTTCGGCACGGTCAACTGGGAGGTGGCGGTCATCGACAGCCACGACCTGGCGCGCAAGCACGACGTCGATATCAAGGTGGTGCCGCTCAGTTCCAAGAACGCGGTCAATGTAGCTCTCCAGGGCGGCGCCGTCGACGTCATCGTCAGCGACTGGATTTGGGTGAATCGCCAACGCGCGGAAGGGAAGGCGTACAGCTTTTTTCCTTACTCGCTGTCGGTCGGCGGGCTGTACGTGCGACCCGACGCCGGTATTGCCACGATCGCCGACCTGACGGGCCGCAAGCTGGGCATCGCGGGCGGTCCAGTGGACAAGAGCTGGTTGCTCCTGCAGGCCTATGCACGCACCCACGGGATGGATCTCGCCAAAGACCTGGAGCCGACGTTTGCCGCTCCGCCGCTGTTGAATCGCCTGATGCTGAAAGGGGATCTTCCGGCGGTGCTCAATTTCTGGCACTACGGGGCGCGCCTGCAGGCGGCCGGCATGCAGTCGCTGCTCGAGGTCGATACCCTGTTGCGCAGCCTCGGCATCGAGGAACCCGTGCCCATGCTGGGGTGGGTGTTCTCAGAGACGTGGGCGGCGCAGAATCCACGCGCGATTCGGGGTTTCCTCGCCGCCTCGTACGACGCCAAGCGGCTGCTTGGGCACGACGACCAGATCTGGCTGGCGATACGCGCGCTCACCAAGGCGGAAGACGACGCGACGCTGACGTTGCTGCGCGACGGCTATCGGCGGGGTATTCCCACGCAGCTGGCAGGCAACGGCGCCCCCGTGGCCGCCAAGGTCTTCGAGATTCTGGCACGGGAAGGGGGAACCCCGTTGATCGGCAAGGCCGAGCAGCTGTTGCCGGGCACCTTCTGGTCCGGGCTGGACAGTGCGGAGATGGCCCGTCACGATGCTGCAAGGTAGTACCTGGGGGAGGTGGCTGTTTTTGGGAGTCTTCATCGGTGCCTGGCAGGTGGCGGCCACGCTGCTGCAAAGCGACCAGCTGCCGGGGCCCTGGGAGGTCACACAAAGTCTCTGGCATCACCTGATCGAAGGCGAACTGCTCACGAGCGTCGCGGTCACCTTGCGCCGGGTATTTCTGGCGTTCATTCTGGCGATGCTGGTTGGCGTGGTCGTCGGCTTTCTCATGGGCCGCTTCGCGCTGGCGGACACCATGCTGGACGGCGTCCTCATCGTGGGCCTCAACGTTCCGGCGTTGGTGGTGATCATTCTGTGTTACCTCTGGTTCGGCCTGATCGAGGCGGCGGCCATCGCCGCCGTGGCGGTCAACAAGATGCCGCTGGTCGCCGTGACCGTGCGTGAGGGCGTGCGCGCCGTCGACCGCGGGCTCCTGCAGGTCGGAACGGTGTTCGGCGTTTCCCTGGGCCGCCGCTTGTTGCACATCTATCTGCCGCAGCTCTACCCGTACCTGATGGCGGCGGCCCGCTCAGGCCTGTCACTGATCTGGAAGATCGTGCTGGTGGTCGAGCTGTTGGGGCGCAGCGACGGCGTCGGGTTTCAGCTCGGGAGCTTTTTCCAGTTTTTCGACATCACCAGCATACTGGCTTACACGCTGGCCTTCGTGCTGGTCATCTACAGTATCGAGTCGCTGGTCCTCCGTCCCCTGGAAGCGCACCTGACGCGGTGGCGCGCGTGAGGGCCAGGGCCTGCCGGGTGCGCATCGATCTCAAGCGGTTCGGCGACGCGCCGGTGCTGATGGATATGCGGTTCGAGGTCACGCCCGGCTCGTTCACCGCGCTGGTCGGGCCCTCCGGGGCGGGCAAGAGCACGCTGCTGAATATCATGAGCGGCCTGGACCAGAGTTTCGAAGGCCGGCTGGAATGGACGACCGGTGGTCCGGGAAAGATCGGTTACGTGTTTCAGGAACCGCGCCTGATGCCCTGGCTGAGCGTCAGGCGCAACATAGAACTGGTCCTGCCAGATGCCGCGGCAGCCCGTCAACGCGTTGACGGGCTGCTTGAAAGAGTGGGGTTGGCGCAGCGCGCCGACGCCTTTCCCGGCGAACTCTCCGGGGGTATGCAGCGGCGCGTCGCGCTGGCGCGGGCCATGGTCGTCCAGCCCGACGTGTTGCTGCTCGATGAACCGTTCGCCTCGCTCGACGAGCCGACCGCCGACAGCCTGCGGCGGCTGCTGATCGGGTTGTGGCGCGAGAAGGCCAATGCCGTCCTGCTGGTCACGCACAACCTGCGCGAGGCGCTGGCGTTGGCGGACCGGGTGCTGTTTCTGTCGCGGGATCCGGCGCGCATCGTGCACCGCGAAGAGCTGCCCGCCTTCGATGCCGATCGTGAAGGGCGACGCGACCCAGACGCGCTGGTGCGCGATCTGTTGGCGCGCCACCCGGAGATCCTTTCCGGCATCGCGACCGCGGATCGGGCATGACGGCGGTTCGGCCGACAACGCCCTGGGCAAGACGTGTTCAAGAGCCGTCGTCCTGATCTGACTTCGCCGCCAGGCCGAATTTTCGAATGCGATAACGCAGCATCATACGCGTCATGCCGAGGCGGCGTGCCGCTTCGGATACATTGCCGTTGGTGTCCTGGAGCGCACGGCGGATCAGGTCGAGCTCGACTTCGCGCAAGGCAGGTACGTCCGCGGGTGGCGCGTGATCCGGCGGACGACCGGCGGACGCGATCCCCAGGTGAGCGGGTTCGATCGTGTCGCCGTGGCTGGCGTACAAGGCGCGCTCGACCACACCGATCAGCTCGCGTACATTGCCCGGCCAGCTGTGCCCGACCAGGCATTGCTCCGCAGCGGGCGAGAACGCGGTGTCGAGTTCGTATTGGGCGAGGAATCGCGCCAGAAAATGCCGGGCCAGCAGCGGTATATCCTCGGGGCGTTCGCGCAGCGTCGGAATGCGGATGGTCAACGGGCTGAGCCGATAATACAGATCGCGACGAAACCCGCCCGCGGCGCTGAGATCGGCAAGGTCGCGGTGGGTCGCGGCGATAAACCAGGCGTCGGTCGCGTATTCCGCGGTGCCTCCCACGCGCCGCGCGCGCCGCCGATCGAGCACCGCCAGCAGTTTCGCCTGCAGGTCCTGCGGCAGCTCACCGATTTCGTCGAGAAACAGCGTGCCGCCAGCGGCCTGCTCGATCAGCCCGGCCTTGTCCCGATGCGCGCCGGTGAAGGCGCCCTTGTCATGGCCGAACAGTTCCGACTCGATCAACTCGCGCGGCAGTGCGGCGCAGTCGACCTGTACCAGCGGCCCCCGGTGCCGGGAGCAGTTGGCGTGCAGGCGCTGCGCGACAAGTCCCTTGCCGACCCCGGTCTCGCCGACCAGCAGGACGGTCGGCGGCGGCAGCGCCGAGCGTTTGCTCAGCACGGCGATGCGCGCCAGCTGTTCGCGCAAATCCCGGACGACGGCGCTGTCGCCGATCAGTTCGTCGGTACGGCTCGATCCCGAATCGCCCGGCGCGGCCGGCGAGCCGCTTAGTCCGCCGGTCGCCAGCTGCCGGGCAATCCCGATAATCTGTTCCATGTCGCACGGCTTTTGCAGGTACTCCGAGGCGCCGAGTTTCATCGCCAGCACGGCGTCTTCGACCGCGCCGAACGCGGTCAACACCACCACCGGCGGTGCGTCGTTGCGGGCCGCCAGTTCCTCGAGCAGTTCCAGACCGGATCCGTCGGGCAAACGCACGTCCAGCACGATCATGTCGGGTCGCCCAGCGTCGAGCGCGCGTCGTGCGTTGGCCAGCGTATGGCACCCGGTCGCCGCGAAGCCGGCGCGCCCGAGCAGTTTGCATGCCGCCTTGACGAACAGGATTTCATCGTCGACCAGGAGCACCGATGGCGTGTTGGCTGCGTTCATGCGGCGCGCCCGCCGCGCCCGTCGCCGATCGGCAGCCGCATCGTCGCCCGGGTACCGCCCAGCGGTGATCGGCTGAACTCCAGCGTACCGCCATGCGCCTGGCAGACCCGCAGTGCGAACGGGATGCCGATCCCGGTACCGTGGGTCTTGGTGGTCGGCCCCGGTCCCGTACTCGCCTGGCCCGGGACAAAGGCAATGCCGGGCCCCTGATCGTCGATGTGGATGTCGGTCGTGGCCGCCGTCTGTTCGACCTGCATGCGCACCGTGGCACCGGCCAGGCTCGCTTCCAGCGCATTGACCAGCAGCCCGTGCAGCGCCTGCTCCAGCAGATTCCGGTCCGCGTCGACGATCCGGCCGGATCCGGTCTGCGTCGTAATCTCGATCTCGCGCAGTTCCGCCTGCGGGCGCGCCATGTCGGCCAGGGCGTGAAGCAGCGCGTCGGCGTCCAGCGCCACCCGGTGCGGTGTAAGCGGGTTGAGGTAGTCCAGCAGAGAGGCCGTCCAGCGTTCCAGTCGGTCGACGGTGGTAATGATGGCCTGCTGCGTTTCGGCGTGCTCGTCGCGACTGTCGTCAGGGTGCGCGGCTTGCGCCAGGGCGCGAATGCTGGCCAGCGGGTTTCGGATATTGTGGGCGACCATCGGCACCAGCCGCCCGAGCGACGCCTGACGCTCCTGTTCGAGGACTTGATCGCGCGCCTGCGCGAGGTCCGCCGCCATGCGATTGATGGACGCGGCGAGCGCCCGTGTTTCGGCCACCCCGAGTTCGGGGATGCGGTGATCCAGATGGCCGTGCGAAATCTCGGTGGCACCTTCGCTCAGGGTTTGCATGGGCTGAGAAAAAATTCGCTGCAAGCGCCGATGTGCAAGCAGAACCAGTAGCACGCTCGCGATCAGGGGCGATGGAAACACCCAGTACGCCCATCGGTTCCAGCGCCGCAGGCGGTCGGCGACCTGTTCGTGGCGGTGATCGAGTACCTGTGTGAGGCGGGTGTAGGCATCTGCAAACACCCCATTGATCCAGCGTGCGACGGCCGCGTCGGTCAACTTGTGAGGGTCTTCGTGATCCCGGTCGGACAAGAGCACGTTGATCTGCGTTTGCATCATGGCGTAGGCGTGGCGCATGCGGGCCAGTGCATCGTGGCCGACGGATCTGCCCAGTTGTTGCTCCAACCGCTCGAAGCGCGCGTCCATGTCGTAAAAGTGATCCCAGTACTGGGTGACCGACAAGCGGTCCTCGGTTTGACTGGCGACGATCACCTCCTGGGTTTGGCGATAGATGTCCCGATACAGCCGCTGCGCATCGCGCTGCATTTGGTTGATGAGCAGTGATTGCGTTGACGCCTGCTGCCAGATGTGCATCCAGGTGCCGCCCAGCGAAGCTGACAGCAGCAGCAGCCCCAGCAACCACAGGTGCTGTTGTAAAAGTACGCGTCCTAGACGCGGTTGCGGGGCGGAAGCCACGGTCCGAACGCAGGGTCAACTCTGGTAGGTATTGGCGACATGCCGTGAACGCGCATCTTCAGGTGCCCGATGTCGCGACGCATGTTCGTTGTCGCGGCGGTGCCTGAAATGCTCCAGCCCCGGGTGACCCCTCGGTGCGATTGCGATGAGTCGTGGTCGCGGCATTGCGTGCCACCTCGGCCCCGATCTGGCATCCAACGATACCCCGCTCTTTGGTCAAGCGCATCCCCCTCTCCTCGGTCAAACCACTGGGTATCGGCGCCATCTGGCGTTGCGCCCGCGCCGTACCGCGATCGATACGGCTGCGACACGGTTCCCGCACAGATTGCGACGGCGGGATAGGTACTCAACCGCCCCAAGTATACGACGAAGCAAGCGCTCTAAAGTCGGGCTTCTATAATGTGAGAAGGTCTGAGTGCGGGCATGTCGGCAGTGCAGCGTATTTCGTGTCGGCGCATCGTCGGGTTAGTGAAAAATCAGTCAAACCGAATAAACGGCTCGCCGGTTTCTCTAACCTTTCGCCTGTGTCATGGTATGCAAGTTGCTGCTGCGTAGCCAACAACTCACAAAAGACGTCGAGGGGGTACTTAAGAAATGCAACGCGCCTTACAGATCGAGCCGGCGAAATGTACCGGTTGCCTGCAGTGCGAAATGGCCTGCTCGTTTGAGAACACCGGGGTATTCAATCCATCACGATCGCGTATCAAGGTATTCGCGTTTCACGACCAGGGCCGGTTTTCGCCCTACACCTGCACGCAGTGCGCGGAAGCCTGGTGCATGTTGGCCTGTCCCGTCGAAGCCATCACCCTCAATGCAACGACCGGCGCCAAGGAGGTTAACGAAAACACCTGCATAGGCTGCAAGGTGTGCACCATCGCGTGTCCGTTCGGCACGGTCAATTACGACGCGGCGAGTTCGAAGGTCATAAAATGCGATTTGTGCGGCGGCGACCCCTGGTGCGCCAAAGCTTGCCCGACCGGCGCCATCGTTTATGTTGACGCCGACTTCGGCGGGCTGGAGCGTATGCGCGCCTGGGCGCAACAGGGTATCGGCGCGGGCTTCTCCCGAACCGCGAAGACCAATGTACCCGTTGAAAAGCCGATGCAAGACTATCCGCAAGGTTGAGGAGCAGAGCGATGGCCTGGGTTCACGACGTCTTGCGGGTCAATCGGACCGACGGCAGGATAGGTGCCGGTACACTTGATATGAGTTCGTCGCCGGAGGACGCGGCCCGGCAGATCGGTGCAACATGCAGGCTAGGCGCGGTAAGGGTCGAAGCACGGGCCGGGCTGGCGCGGTAACGCTATCCTGGGGCACGTTGTTTCGGGTTGATGGTTATTTGCGGCGCTTGAGACGTGCCGCTGCTGAAAAGGGGTAATCGCATGCAGCACGTAATTGTCGGGGCGGGTTCTGCCGGAGTAGTGGCCGCCGAGTACATTCGAAAATACGATCCTTCATCGACGGTGACGCTGATCGGCGATGAGCCCGAGCGTCCGTACTCGCGCATGGCGATACCTTATTACCTGGTCGGTCAGATCGGCGAGGAGGGCACGCATTTGCGCAAGGATTCCGAACACTACGCCTCCCTCGGCATCGATGTCCGCCAGGGTCGCGTGAATCGACTGGATGTCGACGCAAACGAAGTGGAGTTGGCGGACGGCCCGCGCTTGGGCTACGACCGGCTGCTGATCGCAACCGGCTCGCATCCCGTTAAACTGCCGATTCCCGGCATCGATTTGCCGGGTGTCGTCAATTGCTGGACGCTGGAAGACGCCCGAAAGATTGCCGCGGTCTGCCACCCGGGCAATGAACTGGTGCTGATCGGCGCGGGTTTCATCGGCTGCATCATTCTGGAGGCCCTGGCGCGCAGCGGAGTCAAGCTGACCGTGGTCGAAGCGGAAAACCGTATGGTGCCGCGCATGATGAATGAAACGTCGGGCGGGCTGATCAAGCGCTGGTGCGAGAGCAAGGACGTCAACGTCAGGACCTCGGCGCGCGTCAAGGCCATCGAGCAGACCGGCGGCTGGGTCAGCAGCCTGTTGGGGAAGGCGAAAAAACTGCAGGTGGTGCTGGAAAGCGGCGAGGCGCTGAGCGCGGACATGGTTGTCTCGGCGACGGGAGTGAAGGCCAATACCGCCTTCCTGGAAGGTTCCGGGATCGATCTGGATCACGGAGTGCTGGTCAACGAACGACTGCAGACCAACGTACCCAAGGTGTTTGCCGCCGGTGATGTGTGTCAGGGGCTGGATTTCTCGACCGGTGGTTATTCGGTGCAGGCGATCCAGCCCACCGCCACCGAGCACGGCCGAATCGTTGCCGCGAATATGACGGGGCTGAACGTCGCCCATCAGGGCAGCGTGAACATGAACGTGCTGGACACCATGGGACTGATTTCCAGCTCGTTCGGCTTGTGGATGGGCGTGGCGGGCGGCGACAGCGCCGAATTGTCCGATCTCGATCGCTACCGGTATCTCAATCTTCAGTTCAAAGACGACGTGCTGGTCGGCGCCTCGAGTCTTGGGCTGACCGATCACGTCGGGGTACTGCGCGGCATGATTCAATCGCGCACGCGGCTGCGTGAGTGGAAGGAAAAACTCAAGCAGGATCCGAGCCGGATCATGGAAGCCTACATCGCGTCCAATCAAACGCTGCAGCCGTTTCCGAGTTGATTGCCGACCCGCCCGTTTCCAGGTCATGCGGGCCTGCTGATGCCTGCCGGGCGCCGTGCTGGCGAGTTAGCCTGCATGTGGCACCGGTACCCGGGATGATCGCGCCGGCCAGGTGCGTTTGGACGCCGTCCTGGAGGGGAAACCATAGCCGTCGCTATGTTTTGAGTGAAGGGCAAGACCCAGCGGGCCTGGACCAGCGAGGGCGCGGATAGATCGGGGGACGGGGGACAAACTGTCCTTTCGAGAATGCGCCCCGAGCAGGACTTGCGCCGCA
>CBDUNM010000134.1:0-14273 GCA_965368585.1 uncultured Chromatiales bacterium
TCGGCATGCGCCGACTCGCCATCGCCGGCCTGATTTCGCTGGTGATGCTCAACGTGACACACCTGGCCGTGGCCTGGCATGGCGGCGAGGCATTGTGGGGATTCCTGCTGATACAGATGGGCAGCATGGCGATGTTCGGTTTTCTCGGCGCGAACCTGAACACCCTGGCCATCGATCCCCTCGGTCATATCGCCGGTACCGCGTCGTCGGCGATCGGCGTGTTCTCGACCATTCTCGGGGCCCTGCTTGGCTTCGTGGTGGGCCAGTCGTTCGACGGTACCGTCGTGCCTTTGACCCTGGCGTACGTCGTGCTCGGTTCGTCTGCATTGGGGGTCGTGTTGATCGCAGAACGGGGCGGGGCAATGCCGCTGTCGAGCCCGGCCGCGGGTTGCTGATCCTCATTCTACGAGACCCTAGAGCCTATCCCCCCTGGCATCGACCCCGAAGTCATTCTGCAAGCGTCTTGAATTGAAGATTTTCAGATTTCGATGAATTCGGGAAGCGCTGGGGGGTAGTTTCAGCCCTGCTCATTTCATACCCCCATCCGGTGTTGCGGAACCACGTTCCCTGGCGAGTGGGGCAGTGTGGCCACTAGAGGCTACGATGAACACGGAAAAGCAGGGCAGCGCTAGGGGTGGCGGATAAGGCGACGATTTCAAGCGGTTGAAGCGGTGGAGTGTGATTCCAGGACGCGGAATCACACTCGGCGGTTATCAGATTGATGTTATGCTTTAGAAAAGCATTGTAACTCCATTAAAAATAGAGAAATTATTGGCCAAAGCGGCGACAACCACATTGGCTTTCAATCAACGGCTTAAAATGCCAGAAACCGAAAATGCCCCCATAGATACCCCCAAATTGACTCGGTTGATTAACTACCTGAAATAAAACCGATTTTCTCGCTCATCCGGCGCTCGCCAGCCGTCGAATCGCTCCAGCGCATCGGTGTTACCGATCGGGGCGCGGTCAAGACTACTTCATCCAGGCCCGAATATCGGGGATATCCCGCCTCAATTGATCGGGGTCGAGCGCCTGACCATCCATCCCCAACGCATATGTTCCATCCGGGCTCGACACGATGACCGCGAACGGTTCTATGGTCCCGGAAAGATGAATACCGAAGGTTGTTTTGCCGGGGCGAAAACCTATCGACTCCACCGCGATAAGCGTAACGTTTGAGTCTTTGTATATCTCTCTGGACCGCAACTTCATCATTCACGGCACGTCCGTACGCATCTGTTTGATGACCCGCCAAAGTGGCGGTGACAGCATAAAAGCGGCAGCGAGATAGATGATCTGTAGAGGAATGATCCGTATGCTGCCGTTGCCAACGAGTTCCAGGGTCTCATCGATGAATTCGGGTTCAATTTTTACCGATACGTCCTGAACACTGCCAAGCATTCCCGAGACAGGCCCAAGAACGGCCCACAGCTGTCCCGTGTCGGCCGGGTCGCCGAGACCGATACGGAGTCGCATCTTCACGTCTTCCTTATGCACCGCGTGCCATACGCCACCGACGAGGCGAGTGATCCGGCGACGAAAATCTTTCTGGCGAAGCGCGCTCAAGATTTTCGGTTTCGTGTAGCTTGACCGCCATGAACGGCGGGTTCGTCGATCGGGTTTTTCGCTCTTCGACGCAACGTTTTTCAATTTGGCCGGCAGGATGCGTTTGCGAACCAGGCCGAATGCCCACGTCAGTTCGGCGTCATTGCGAAAGACCTCCTGCCAAGACACCTGAAAGGTCAATGTGAGCGGTATCGCCAACAGGGCGACCAGCACCGCTAGGAATAACACTACACCGGTCATGGCGGATTCGCAGGTCGGCTATTCCGGCGATTTGCTGCTTTTTGCAGTAGCCGCCTTGCCGGCGATCTCCGCGACCTTCTCCAGTACGGATGCAGTGCCGGACTTGATCGGCTCAACCCGCACACCATCTTTGTTGATGATGATCAAGGCCACCGGCTTTACGCCGCCGCCGCCAGCCGTGCCGCCACCTCGGCCGCTGCCTTTTTCTGGCTCGGACCCCTGACCTCCTCCGACGCCAAACCCAAAGCCAACGCTGACGAGCGGGATCAGGGTATTGCCTTCGACGGTGATGGGTTCACCAATGATTGTCTTCGTGTTGAGTATACGTTCGATTTCGCCAACGGCCTTATCGAACAGGTTCTCGACGTTTTCCATTGCTACCTCCCAATAACGATCAAACCACTGCATGCGATGTTGAATGTTGCTGTACAACAGTAGTCGAAACGTATCAGGAGGTCACTCTATAACGCTTTCTTGATGGACGTCCCCCGTGTCACAGGTGCGGCGTTGATTCCTCTACTGACCGACGTAAGCCCGGTACATGCCGAGACTCAGTGCGCCAAGGCCCAATAGAGCATCAGTGTTCGCTCGGTAGGTCGGTATCAGAGTATGTCGCCAAGTGATCAGGTTGATCGATCATAAGCGCGAACCATCATGAATTTTGGCCATAAAATCGACTCAGGACCGCAAGAGCGGCAAGATATCGTTTTCTCAGCTGTAATTAGCATGACGCACGAAGGCGGCCACCACCGGACGAATGCGCAGATATGATCCGCAACAACGACAAAGCATCCGGTCCAGTGCCGGCCTCTGCGACCGGCAGGGGGGTTGTATTTCATGCCGAGGGGCTGACCAAGGTCTACCAGATGGGCGAGGTGCAGGTGCATGCCCTGCGCGGGGTAGACCTCGATCTGTACGACGGTGAACTGGTGGTGTTACTCGGCGCCTCCGGCAGCGGCAAATCCACCCTGCTGAACATCCTTGGCGGGCTGGATTCGGCCACCGGTGGCACGGTTTATTACCTGGACCACAATCTGGTGCAGGCCACCGAACGGGAACTGACCCGATACCGCCGCCACCATGTCGGCTTTGTGTTCCAGTTCTATAACCTGATCCCCAGTCTCACCGCGTTGGAAAATGTCGCCGTGGTGACCGAGATCGCCGAAAATCCGATGCAGCCGGAAGACGGGCTGGCGCTGGTGGGTCTGAGCGAACGCGTCAATCATTTTCCGGCGCAGCTCTCCGGTGGCGAACAGCAGCGCGTCGCCATCGCCCGTGCCATCGCCAAGAACCCCGACGTGTTGCTATGCGACGAGCCCACTGGTGCACTGGATTCCAAGACCGGTATCGTGGTGCTGGAAGCGCTGCAACGCGTCAACCAGGAACTGGGCACCACCACGGCAGTGATCACGCACAACGCCAGTATTGCGCAAATGGCGGATCGGGTGATTCATCTGGCCGACGGGCGCATCAGCGAAGTGTATGTGAACGAGACCAAAGTCGCGCCACGCGAGCTGAGCTGGTAGGCAGGTATGCTGGCGATCGATAAAAAACTCTGGCGCGAACTGTGGGGCATGCGGTTGCAGGCGCTGGCGATTGCGATGGTGATCGTCAGCGGCGTTTCCATCTTCATCATGTCCCTGAGTACCCTCGACTCGTTGTTTGAAACCCGCCGAACCTATTACAGCGAGCAGCATTTTGCCGAGGCGTTCGCCTCACTCAAGCGCGCCCCGGTGTCCCTGGTGAAGCGCATCGAGGAACTCGCCGGTGTCGACAAGGTTGAGACCCGCGTAGTGGCCTATGTGAATCTCGACGTGACGGGTTTTGCCGATCCGGTCAGCGGCCATTTGATCTCACTGCCGGATAGCAGCCGTGGGTTGTTGAACCAGATCTATCTGCGTGAAGGGCGCTTGTTTGAACCGGGACGTGATAACGAAGTGCTGGTGGTGGAGGAGTTTGCCAAGGCGCATCGGCTGCAACCGGGCGACACGCTGCGTGCGACCATCAATGGCCGGCGCAAGACGCTGACCATTGTCGGCATCGCCTTGTCGCCGGAATACATCTACCAGATCGCCCCGGGGGCAATGTTCCCGGATCACAAGCGCTACGGCGTGTTCTGGATGTCGCGCAAGCCGCTCGCCACCGCCTACGACATGGATGGCGCGTTTAACGATGTCAACATGACGATCACACCGGGCACGCATGTCGAGACCCTGTTGGATCGACTCGACAACCTGTTGAAACCCTATGGCGGCATCGGTGCCTACGCGCGCAAGGATCAACTCTCCAACCGTTTTTTGTCGGAAGAGCTCAAACAGCAGCAAACCATTGCCACAGTCTTTCCGGTGATCTTCTTCGGCGTGGCCGCCTTCCTGTTAAATGTCGTGTTGAGCCGGCTCATCAGCCTGGAGCGCGAACAGATCGCGGCGCTGAAAGCGTTTGGTTACAGCGATTGGGCCGTGGGGCTGCACTATGCGAAGCTGGTGTTGATGATCGTCGCCCTCGGCATTGTCATTGGTACCATTGTGGGGGTCTATCTCGGCAAGGGCATGAGCAATATCTACATGCACCTGTATAGCCTCCCTTACATGACCTATGTCCTTAAACCACAGGTGGTGCTGGCGGCGGCGTTCATCAGTATCGCGGTTGCCCTGCTGGGCGCGATGTATGCGGTGCGCAAAGCGGCCAGACTACCGCCGGCCCAGGCGATGCGACCGGAACCACCGGCCATTTATCACGCCACCCTGGTGGAACGCCTCGGCCTGCAGCGCTGGTTTTCCCAGCCGACCCGCATGATCCTGCGCCATATCGAACGCCGCCTCTTCAAGTCGCTGTTGACCATGCTCGGGATCGCCATGGCCTGCGCCATCATCATGGTGAGCGGTTTTCAGGAAGGCGCCATCGATTACATGGTTGAGGTTCAGTACGGTATGAGCCAGCGCGAGGATCTCATGGTTATTTATACCGATCCCAGCTCGCAGCGCTCGCTTTATTCCTTGCGGAGTCTGCAGGGGGTGGAACAGGTTGAAGGTTTCCGCACCGTGCCGGCCAAGCTGCAGTTCCGGCATCGCAGTTACCGCACCGCGGTCAACGGCATCGAGCCGGACGGCCAACTGATGCGCCTGCTGGATACCGAACTGCAACCGATCCATGTGCCCGGCGAAGGCGTAGTGCTGACCGACTACCTCGCCGAGATCCTGCAGATCCAACCCGGCGATCTGTTAACCATCGAGGTGCTGGAAGGCAATCGTCCCATCGTGCAGGTGCCGGTGATCGGCACCGCGAAGCAATACCTTGGGGTGAATGCGTACATGCAGCGCGGGGCGTTGAACCGGCTGCTGAAAGAAGGCCACGCGCTCACCGGTGCGTTGCTGACGGTGGATGAGCGTTACCAGCGCGAGGTGTATGCCGAGCTCAAGGAGATGCCGCGCATCGCCGGGGTGGTGGAGCACGACGCGGCCATCCAGGCCTTTTACGATACGCTGGCGGAGACGATCCTTTTCTTTACCCTTATCACCACCATTCTCGGTGCCACTATTTCGTTCGGCGTGGTGTACAACAGCATGCGCATCGCCCTGTCGGAGCGCAATCGCGAACTGGCCAGCCTGCGCGTGCTCGGCTTCGAACGCGACGAGGTTGCGTATATCCTACTGGGGGAGTTCGCGTTGCTGACCCTGGCGGCGATCCCCATCGGCCTGCTGATCGGTTACGGCCTCTGTGCCTACCTGGCATCCCAGTTCGGCACCGATCTGTATCGCGTGCCGCTGGTGCTGGGCATCCGGGTGTATGCCCTTGCTGCGTTGGTGGTGATCGTGTCGGCCGTCGTTTCCGGCGGGATGATCCGGCGTAACCTGGCACATCTCGATATGGTGGCAGTACTGAAGACCAAGGAGTAAGCCATGCGTCTCCCGCTGACAAGACATCCCGGCATCCTTGCCATCAGTCTACTGGTGATCGGCCTGTTGGTATGGGGTTTCTGGCCCCGGCCGGTGCTGGTGGAACTGGCCGAGGCCCAACGCGCGTCCATGACCGTGACCATCGAGGAGGAAGGCCGGACGCGGGTAATTGACCGCTTCATCATATCTGCGCCGGTGGACGGGGTGGCCTGCCGGGTGCAACTGGATGTGGGCGACACGGTACAGGCGGGCCAGACCCTGCTAAGCATTTCGCCGCTGGAATCGCGGGTGCTGGATCCGCGTAGCCGGGCCGAGGCCGAGGCGCGCGTGGCGGCGGCCAGATCGGCGCTCGAACTGGCGCGACGACAGGCCGATGCCGCCGGGGCCAGCGCCAATTTCCAGCGCAACGAGATCAAACGCCTCGAACCGCTGGCGGAGCAGGGGGTGATCTCCAATGCCGCGTTCGACAAGGCGCAGCTGGATCTGCTCACCGCCGAAGCCTCCCTGCGTAGCGCCAACCACGCGGTGGAAGTCGCCAAGTACGATCAACAGGCGGCCGAGACGGCGCTCAAGTATTCCGCCGGTACCGTGACCGGCGACCCCGCAACCCGCGTGCCGGTGAAGTCCCCGATTACCGGCAAGATCCTGCAAATGCCGCACGAATGCGAAGGCCCGGTGACCACCGGGCAGGAGCTGCTGGTGGTGGGTGACCCCTCATCGCTGGAAGTGGTGGTGGATCTGTTGTCGGCCGATGCGGTCAGGGTCAAACCGGGGATGAAAGTCGATTTCGACCGCTGGGGCGGAGACGGACTTCTGCAAGGCCAGGTGCGCACCATCGAACCCTTCGGCTTCACCAAGATCAGCGCGCTGGGGGTCGAGGAACAGCGGGTCAACGTGATCGCCGATTTCGTTTCGCCCAAGGAAGACTGGGAGCGCCTGGGCGATGGTTACCGGGTGGAAGCACGCTTTGTGATCTGGGAACACGAGGATGTGTTGCAGGTGCCGGCCAGCAGTCTGTTCCGAATAAATGACGGCTGGGCGTTGTTCCTGGTGGAGCACGGTCGGGCGCGTCAGCGGGTGGTGAAGATAGGGCAACGCACCGGTTTGGTTGCGCAGATCCTGGAAGGGGTGAAGGAGGGGAGCAAGGTCGTGAATCATCCGAGTGATGAGGTTGCCGACGGAGTGAGGATTACGGAAAGGTAATCCGCACGTGCCCCTGGATGCGGTACAGGAATGTATGAACGCCCGAACGGGACATGCAGGCTAGAGGGACTGGTGCGATTCTCAGGAGTCTGACTATATTGCAGTAGTTGCGACTACTGCATTTCAATCACTTGAACCCGCGGAGCGAATTTCCTGATAGAGGAATCACACTCGACGATTTAATAACTAATTCAATGTATGAAGAATAATAGTCAAGACATTGAAATAAAATAATAAATGGCGGAGGCGGCGACAAGCACGCTGCCTTATAAATCATCAGGTTGAGGTGATAAATGTCGAAACTGCCCCCGAATATACCCCCGCGCAGGTCTGTTAGGGAATGAGAGGATCTGGCGCCGGTATGCGTGAATCGCCCGAAAGCCTTCTGAACCCCCCAAGGCACCCAATACTGAGCGTGATGTTTTGGTGCATTGGTGTCAATATGCTAGGCTCAAGCATGTGAAATTAGAAGACGCCTTGGCATGAGCCGTTTGACGATTACTCTCGATGACGACCTGCACCGTGCCCTAAAAGAGACGGCGGCGCGACAAGGGCGTTCCATTGCCGCAATCATCGAGGAGAGCCTGCGCCTGCGCGGCATACAGGATCAAGCAAGTGCCCGTGCGTTGGTCGCACAGGCGCGCAAGCGCGCGCAGCTCGATCCGGCCTCGGCGTTAGAGTTGGCCGTCGAGGAGACACGCGCCGCCCGCAAGCGATGAGTCTACCGGTCTTCGTCGTCGACACGAACGTGGTGGTCGCTGGCTTGATCACGGGTTCGAGCCATAGCCCGGTTGTTTTGGTATTGGACGCGATGCTGTCGGGGACGCTTGTGTACCTGTTATCGCCAGCGCTTCTGGATGAATATCGCTCGGTCCTCTTGAGGCCGAAGCTCGCCAAGGTTCACGGTTTGACAGAAGTACAAATTGATCAGCTACTCATTGAACTGACGGCCAACGCCATTTGGCGTGAGCCGAAACCGGGTTCTCCTGCGCCCGACCGGGGCGATGATCACCTTTGGGCACTATTGAACGCATACCCGGAGAGCATTTTGGTCACCGGCGATCGCTTGCTGCTAGAAAATCCGCCGACGCAAAGTTCAGTGATCTCACCTGGTACATGGCTCAACGATTTTGTCGGCAGTGGAGATCGCGCACGGTAGGCCTTTCGCGTCGCCGCGGCTTCCTGCTTTAGGACACATGCGAATTGACAAAGGACTTGACGCAAGATCACTGATCGAGACAGTGACTCAGGTTCTCCGCAAACGAAGTGTAGCTCATTGGTTTTGGAGAATAAAAAAGCCGTGATATATCACGGCTTATCAGGAGTTATCTGGTGGAGGCGGCGACAGCCACATTGCCTTGTTAATCAATGGCTTAAAACGCGAAATGCTAGATATTCCCCCGAAAATACCCCCAAGCAACCCCTGTTAGGAATTGTGAACTCGAGTTAGCCAATCTGGCCTGCCGTCGTTCCCAGGTGTGGTCCTTTGCTCGGCTCCGAACGTTCATGCCGCCCGGTTACCCAACTCGCTGAGTTTCTCCAGCGTATCGGGAAACTTTCTTACCATCAGAATCAATGCAGCGGCCTGGGCATTGGGCCGCGCCCGTCCTTGCTCCCAGTTTTCCAAGGTACGCGTCGATACGCGCAGGCGGCGGGCAAACACGGCGCGGGAGACGTGCATACGTTCCCGCGTGTCGCGGATGAGATCCGCATCCACTTCGAGGGGGGGCAGGTCCTCGACCTCATGCGAGCGTAGCGTGATTTTCCCCTCGCGCTGCTGCTCCATGGCATCGACGCCTTCCATCAGTTCATCGAACAATTTGCGCTTCTGCTTCATGACTTTCGTCTCCTGGCCTCCAATTCGGCCTGGATAGCCTTCTTCAGTACCTTCTTCTCTTCCGCCGTCAGGTTGGCGGCTTCATCTTTGTCATAAACAGTGAAGAACCAGATCTGGTGGTCGGCCGTCAGGTAGTAGTAGATGATCCTCAATCCACCTCGCTTGCCTTTGCCGCGACGTGCGTCTTCCCAACGGACC
This sequence comes from uncultured Chromatiales bacterium, assembly GCA_965368585.1. Lineage (GTDB taxonomy): Bacteria > Pseudomonadota > Gammaproteobacteria > Chromatiales > Chromatiaceae > JARRQB01. The sequence goes on from CBDUNM010000134.1 coordinate 8,941, forward strand.
TTGCGAAACCTGCCGGTGCCGGGCATCACGTCACCCATTTCCGGATTTTCCATCAACGCGCGTTGCAATTCTCGGTAGCTCTCGTCGGTCAGTTAGTCGCCGAGGAGGCGCGTGAATAAAGGAGTCTCCAGGAAAACCAGCTTCATCAGCGAAGTATACGCAAGTTGCGTACGATATCAAGCTGAAGGATCCGCGATTCGGTATCCCATCGCGCGGTAGCCGCGTTGGCGTTTCTCCCACATTCGGAGCAATGCGGGATGGGCGGTATCCACGAAATCGATGATCCGAACATCAGTTTTGGCGGCATGATCCCGATGCAAGCGGCCGGCGTATTGCTGCAACGTCCCTTTCCAGGACACCGGCATGGCCAAGACTAATGTATCGAGCGGGGGGTGGTCGAAGCCTTCCCCGACGAGTCGCCCGGTCGCGAGCAGGATCCGCGGCGAGTCAGGCGGCAGCGAGTCGATTTCGGTCACCAGATTCGCACGCTGCTTTTTCGACATGCGCCCATGCAGCACGAAGGGTTCCAGACTGTGTTCATCCAGCGAGCGCCTGATGCTTTCGAGATGGTCGGTGCGTTCTGTCAGGACCAGCACCTTGCGACCGGCCTCGACGGCGCGTTGCGCCTCTTCGGCAATCGCGGCTGTGCGTTCTTGGTCCTCAGCCAAGGTCCGAAAGATTTGGAGAGGGTAGACGCCTCTTGTTTTCTCACCGGAAAGGTGGCTGTAAATGACCGCATCCGATACAGGTATCAACGCACGATTGCCGCAATCGGCGCACTCGATTCGTGGCTTCTCGCAGATGCCGAGACGCCATTCACTCGGGCCATCCTTGGCCCTCGGGCAGCTTCGCTGTGCAAATTTGCAGTCCTGCAAATTTGTCGTTGGTGCACGCAGGGGCATAGCCTGAGTGCCCGGTCGTCGCGCTTTCCCAGCGTACCGGATGCACATCGGTACGAACCCGAAACAAGCGTCGATACAGCGCGACCTATTCCGCTGTTGAGAGGTTCGATGGCTCGGGTGGTGACGGTGCCGACGAGGTAACAGGCTCCGGATCGTGCCGCCAATCGATGCCGTGAGATTCGAGCAGGGCGATCAGGCGAGCGTTTGCGGCTCGTAACTTTGTTAGCTCATCGAATTCGTTTGGCACCGAATCGGCGTTGTCCATGCGTGGGGCGGGTGTCAGCAAGACCGCCAATGCGTCGCTTGGACTACCGTGAAGTGAAGTGCCAAGGTCCTCGGTGCGTTCGAAAAACAGGTTATGTGAAGTACCGGGGTAATCGTGCGCGAAACATCCTCGGCGGCGATAACACACGTTGCAGCATTGCGGGGGCGGCGGTGGTAATGAAGTCTTTTGGGCCGGTCTTGTGTCTGGAGGCGTCCATCGCGCGTTTATGCTTCCTTTTTCGGGAAATAGGTTACGCCGGGCAGGCCCTCGAAATGATCGTCCGAGGTAACAAGTTCGACATTGTATTTTCGGGCGCTGGCGTAGATGACGGCATCGGCAAAGGCGAGCTTGTGTGATAGCGACAGATCTGCGGCCACCAGGGCAATATCAGTGCTCAGAGGGATGACAAGACTGTCGTCGGCAAGCGCGATGGTATCGAGCGCTGTGTTTTCGTCGGATTCGCGTTTCACCCACTTGTACAGTTCGTACTGGACTGTGGTGGGCACCAGCAACTCCGCGGGGTCTTGCATGTAAGAAGCGAAGCTGTCCGCCAGGGCGCCCTCAGTCAGCCACTCGATCCAGCCGCAGGTATCGACCAGAATCATTTGTAGCGATCCAGGCGCTCGCCACGATCTCGATAGTTACTGGGATCGGCCCCCTTCAATAGGCCTCGCACCTCGTCCAGACGGCGGATGGGTGCAAGTACGATAGTGTCGCCCTTGGGGATGATGGCGAACTTCTGGCCAGCGTGCAGGTGCATCTCCTCGCGAATGGCCTTGGGGATGGACAGCTGGAACTTGCTGGATAGGGTGACGGAGGCCATGTTGTATTCCTTACGAAAAGTCAATCAATCGGTATTTCGTAAAATACAACAGTGCTCAACGTCGGGACAACCGGTTCTTCGTTGTTCAAGCGCTCGTCTGAATTTCCGAGTTCTCAGCCCTCAGCTGGTCGGCCGGGGAGTGACGCAGCTCTCACGGGCAATCGCCATCCGCCTTGAGGCGTGGTGCGGGGGTATTTCGATTTCAGACGGGAAAATACCCCCAGGTCGAGCTGATAGCAGAAGTTGGGGTTCGATACGGCGGGGTAAGGAAAGATCGTTCAAACCGGACAGAGAAAAGTTCGAAATCCCACGTGATCCGGGCCGAATCACTAGTAGAGTGGGAATCGAACTCAAAATTCTATCTTCGAAACAGTATGTTGCGCGCCAAAAAATTGGTGGAGGCGGCGACAATCACACGGCCTTTTGAATCAACGGCATAAATTGCGAAATGCCAGATATGCCCCCACAGATACCCCCAAATTGATTCGGCTGATGTGATGCCTGGATTCTGACAGATTTCTTTGCTCCTCTGGCGTCCGCAATGCCTCGAAACGTGGTAGTTGCTACGACGTGCAAGCAATGCCGTCATGTGCTAGCATTTTTCTCAGTTTCGTCCAATCCAGGCTCTGGAGTCGACTATGGCTAGTTTGAGTGTCAGAAAACTCGACGATGAGACGCTGTCGCGCTTGCGGATCCGCGCCGCAAAGCATGGGGTGTCGATGGAGGAAGAGGCGCGTCGGATCCTCAAAGAGGCAGTTAGCGCGCCGGATCACCTCGGTGATTTCGCGCTTGGAATCTTTGGCCCGAAGCACGGTGTCGATCTGCAGCTACCTGAAAAGACACCGCATGAGCCCCTGGACCTGACCGAATGATCCTGTTGGACACGAATGTCGTTTCGGAAGTGATGAAGACCCAGCCGGCGGAAGCCGTCGTCGCTTGGTTGAACGCTCAGGACTCCGAGAGGCTTTACGTTTCTGCAGTTACCATCGGCGAGATCACCTACGGGCTGCGTATATTGCCCGACGGCAAACGCCGATCAGGGCTTCGCGAGCGGTTTGAACGTTTCGTCGTCCTGGCCTTCGACCAGCGTGTTCTTGCCTACGATGAATCCGCGGCCCGCGTATACGGTGAACTGATGGGCGATCGCAAGGAACTCGGACTTCCGATGAGCGTACCCGATGGGCAGATCGCCGCAATTGCTCGTCTTAACCATCTGGCAGTGGCGACTCGGAATGTCCTCGACTTCGAACACTGTGGCATCGATGTGTTGAATCCGTTTGAGGCCGCAGGTTGAATTCGGGCATCAAAAGGCGACGCGACAGTAGAGGAAAAACGGTGCGGCCTGGGCGCTGCTGGTCTCTCTAACTCCGGTCGAGAAGCGCCGATTCCGAAGAAAGCGGAAAAAATTCATCAGCTGCCGTGTGCTGGAGAATGGCCGCCGTTCGGTTTCCGATGGCATGTGTACACTTGAGTAGCCTTATGGAACTCATTCTGGATAAACAGGAAACCGCTGGCAGGCGCAAGAGCCGACTGCAGCAACGTTTCGATAAGCTGCGTAGCAAGCTGGAGAAGGAGCGCCGGCGCGATGTCCGCTTCAGGCAGGATCTGGACGAATTGGTCGAAATCTACCATCGACGCTCGATGGAGAACGATAAGGCGGTGTTAGACGATCTGGTCGCATTGAGCGAGAAACTAATCACCTTCGCAGGGCGCAAGAGCCTGTCCGACTGGCATCGCACGGACTTGGATGAATGGCTCAGGGATCTGATCGAGCGGCGGATCACTCAGGTCGACCGGCAAGTGGCCGAGCATCTGCGCCTGGACTACCGCCAGGCGATTGCCTGCTCGATGGACATATCGGTCGACGAACTTATCGAACGTTTCGAAACCGAAAGCGATGACGTCGAACAGAAGTTCGATGAACAAAACGGGGCTGAACAGGCGTCAGACACTGACGAAGGCCCATGGCAAGAGGATCTGTTCGGGTTTGATGATTTGGATCCCGAGTTGGATGAATTCGAGACAAGCTCCGACGCGAATGAGCCGAATTGGATGGACGACGAGGAAGACGCACACCTCGGCCGAACAGTCATGGATGGTAGCTGGGCGAAAGACCTGTTTCGCCGCGCCGCCCAGGCCCTACACCCGGACCGGGAGCTTGATCCCGTGCGGCGCCAGGTCAAGCAAGAACGCATGCGTGAACTGCTCAAGGCGCGCAAGCACGGCGACATTATGGCCATGCTGGCTATCTACAGTGACAGCGTGAGTGGCCCTGATATCATCCTCGCCGAGCAGGAGATGACTGAAATCTGTGATGCTTTGGAGCACCAGCTGGAAGCGTTGGAGTTGGAAAAGCATGGGTACGTCTATTCCCATCCCACCCGACTCATGGTGTTCGAGCTCTTCTATCACAGCACGAATAAGGAGCGTAAGCGCAGGTTCCAGGAATGGGAGCAGGACTTAAAGCACGAGGCGGCCGATCTGCGCGGTCTTGTGGCGTTCCTGCGTAATCTAACCTGTCTGAAAACCGTGCTCGAGGATCGCCGTAGCGAGCGTACTGCGCTGCTTGCCGACGTCCTGTTCGAGGATTTTCGGTTCTGATGTCCGCGTTACCGATCGGTTCCGGGCATCGTTTATCGCTCGCCACTATCAGGTGCCACGACCGGATTCGTTCGGTACCGTTTGGAGCAAACGAACTGATCCAGGCTGATTCAAGGCCTCTCCCAGGATTTCGAACTGTCGCTCAACGGCAGATCGCAATAGCTCATCGCTTTGGTAAGCGGCGAAGTCCTTGCGCGCGACAAACCGTTGGATCCGCTGCAGGGCCTGTTGCGCGTCCCAGATTAGTTTGGCTGCATCACCGTACATACAGATTCTGACGTTCGCTTTGCACACGCTGACGAAAGTAGGGATTGCCCAAGTTGTTTTCGGTAACCAGATCGACAGGGCGTTCGAAGAGGCGTTCCAATCCTTCCTTCAGCGCGAAATACGCTTGTGCGTATTCGGTAGGCTCAAGATCTTCGAACTCGACCAGGAAATCGAGATCGCTGTGTTGGGCATCAAAATCGTCTCGGGTTGCCGATCCAAACAGGTCTAGCCGTCGCGCGCCATGGCGACGACAAAGGGCTGCGACCAAAGCTCGATGCCGTTGAATATCTTTTTCTACCGCTGCGTTCATAACGATCTCATGCCGCCGGAGTCGAGTTCAGTAAAGATAACATTTCGGGCGTTTGCGGACCGAACAATTGCTAATCCTTTCCCGATGCCGAGGGTTCGGTGATGCGGTAGCCCATCGCGCGGTAGCCGCGTTGGCGTTTCTCCCACATTCGGAGCAATGCGGGAT
>CBDUNM010000135.1:0-14168 GCA_965368585.1 uncultured Chromatiales bacterium
TGCATCACGGTACCGATGAGCGACCGGTATTGATTGGCATCCAGCGCGTCAATGGCGACGCCGCCGACGCTTATCTTCCCCCGAGAAGGTGTCAGCAGGCCCAGCATCACCTTGACCAGCGTGGTTTTACCGCAGCCGGACGGGCCGACGATCGCCACCGACTCGCCCGAATCGATCCTGAAGCTCACGTCGTCGAACACCGGTGGTTCGTTTTCGGCGTAGTGGAACGACAGGCCGCGAACCTCGAGGTCCATACGATCGGCATTGAACAGCGCCACCCGCTCGGATTGCTCGGGTTCCGGCTCGGTCAGCGCGATGTCGGCGACCCGTTCGGTGTGCAGCCCCAGCATTTTCAGTTCGATACCCTTTTCCACCAGGGCGGTGGCGCGCGCAATGAACTGCTGCTTGTAGGCCATGAAGGCAAACAACATACCCACCGAGAAGCCGCCGTTCAGTATCATGGTGGCGGCGACCCACACCACGACGACGTTCTCCACCGCGAACAGGAATCCGTTCAATGTCTGGTAGATCAGCCCCAGCCGGTCGCCGCGAATCCCCGCGTTGAACTGGTCCGCGAGAAGGTTTTCGTACTGCGTGCGACGCAGCACCTGCCGGCCGAACAATTTGACGCTCTGGATGCCTCTGACGGTTTCCAGAAAGTGCGAATGCTGTTTTGCCTTGCGGGTGATTTCTTCTTCCTGCGCCTGGCGCAACGGCTGGTACAGGAGCACGCGCAGCGCAGCGTAGGCAAGCGCGGCCCCGACCACGATCGCAGTGAGGCTGCCCGCGTATATCAGCATCATGATCAAGGTCGTGATCACCATCAGGCCGTCGATCAGGGCCTCCAGAAAACTGCCGGTCAAGGTACGTTGAATCGCGCCCATGGAATCGAAGCGCGACACGATATCGCCCAAATGGCGCCGTTCAAAAAAGCCCATCGGCAGGCGTACCAGATGCCGGAACAGATTGCCGAGCAACTGCAGATTGAGTTGATTGCTCAATACCATGATCACCCAGCCGCGCAGCGTGGTTACGGCGATGCGGATGACGCCCAGCATCAGAAAGCCGATCGCCAGCAGGCCCAACAGGTCCCGGTCGTTGGAAACGATCGCGCTGTCGACCACCAGCTGCATGAACAGGGGGGCGGCCAGGGTAAAGACCTCCAGCGCGAGGGCCATCAGCAGGACCGTCGTCACGGCGCGTCTGACGCCCTGTACCCTGCCCAGCAGCTGTCTCAAGTTGATCTTGCGCCGGTCTTCCTTGGGCATGAAATCGGTTTCGGGCGTGAGTTCCAGCGCCACACCGGTGAAGTGCTTCGAGACCTGGTCCCAGCCCAAGCGACGGCGGCCGCTGCCGGGGTCGTGCAACTCGATGCCGCCGTTGCGCACCCGCGTCAGCACGACGAAGTGATTGAAGTCCCAGTGGAGTACGGCAGGTAGCTGGAGTTGAAACAGGTTTTCGAGTTCCAGTTTGACGGGGCGCGCACCCAGCTTGAGCTTGGCGGCAAGTTGAATCAGATCGCTCAACCGCGAGCCGCGCCCGGTGTCGAAGTTGCGCCGCTGCAATGACCCGAGATCGGTCTTGTAGCCGTGGTGGGAGGCGATCATCGCCAGGCAGGCCAGACCGCATTCGCTGACCTCGTTTTGCAGTATCACCGGTGTTTTCGCCCGGCCCGTAAAATCCAGCAGATCGAGAATCGACATGTTCAAACGCTTTTCATCAGACTGAAGAGGGGATCGAAAATCCACTGCATGATCGAGCGACGATCGAGCGAGATATCGCCCTCCAGGGCCATACCGGCCTGCAGCGGAAAGGACTTGCCATAGGCCTCGACGGCCTGCTTGTCCAATGCGACGGTGACCAGGTAGGCCGGCTCCGACAGCGGCGTCGGCAGCACGGTGTCGCCGGGCAGCAGCAGGGTCTTGGCGATGGACGTCACCACGCCGTGGTACTGGCCAAAGCGCTGGTAGGGAAAGGCGTCATAACGTAACGACGTCTTCTGTCGGGGCGTGACAAATCCGATCGCGTGGCTCGGAATCAGCAGCTTGGCTTCGAGATTCGCGCCTTGCGGGATGATGCTCAGCAAGGGGGCGTCCGGTTTGGTTTGTTGCCCGGGCTCGATCAGGATCGTGGTAGCCGTGCCGTCCGTCGGGGCGACGATTACGACATCGCGGTTGGACTGATGCTCGGTCAGTTCCTGCTCCACCTCGGCGATGCGGCGCTGCAGTGCCGCGCGGCGCGTGCCGGATTCCAGCTCCGCGGAGCGTTTTTCGGTTTCCAGGGCTTGCAGTTGCCCCTCCAGCGCGATGCGATCCCGCTCGAGCGTCTGCATGCGCGTTTTCTGATCCAGCACCTGGTCTTTTTGTTGCTGCACCTGGGTGGCCGCCACGTAACCGTCGCGCTGCAGCGTGGCAAAGCGCGCCGCTTCACGCTGCGAGGCCGTCAGTCGTTCCCGCGCGGTGCGATAGGTCCGCTCCAGTTGACGCAGTTCGGAACGCGTGCTGGCGACGCGCTCGCTCAGGCCCTGGATCTTGAGTTGCTCGATACGGCCCTGGGCGAGCAGCTCGTCTTCCAGGCTGGCCTGGCGCTGGCGCAGCAGTTCGATCGTGGCAGCGTTCGCCGACCGGACGCTCAGACTGCCGCGTTCGGTCGAGACGACCGCCAGAACGTCACCCTTATGCACCGCCTGGCCTTCTTCCACGCGCCGCTCGATCAAGGTGCCCGCGACGCGCGGAAACACCTTGATCAATCCCTTGTTGGGCGCCAGGAAACCCTGCACGTGAGCCTTGCGGGTAAACTCGCCCGCCCAGGCGAAGGTCAGCAGCAAGGCGGCGGCGGCAAAGGCGCCGATGGCGAGCCAGGTGCTGCGCGGCGATACCGCGAGGAGCACACTGCCCTTGATCGGCTCTTGTTGATGGGCAAGGGCCTCCTGGCGAAACAGGGAATTGTTCATGTCCGGTTACCGGTCAAACGGCCGGCCGGGCGTTGGGCATCGGCAGCGGCACGGGAACCACCGGGCGGGGGCCCGCCGGCGCTGCCTCCGCATAGGCGGCGATCTCTTCGTACCAATTGAAGTAGTAGTCCTGCGGCGATCGGGCGATGTCACTTTGGAGTCCGCGGCACAGCGCCGTAAAGGCCCGATGGTCGTGCCGCCAGGCGTCGGCCATGTTTGACAGGCGTTGGTCGTAGAGATTGCCGAGCGAGAACGCCCTTGGAAATCCGTAGCGCAGCGGCACGACTTCCCCGTTCGATTCAATGATCAACGGCGACAACAGGTCGGCCAGGTCGCGGTCGCTGCCGGAATCGTCGCCGACGAAGAACCGCTCCGGCTGCTGTCTGAGTGCCTGCGTGTGGGTCAGGTCGACCTGAATGGGCAGGCAGCCGTCCAGCGCCTGCTGAAGCTTTTGCGACAGCAGCCATGCGTGCCCGCCCTCGACCGAATCGGGTGTCTTGCCCGACAGCTGCAGCCGGGCGTTGCCGAAGTGTTCCAGTGGGTGCACCTGCAGCAATTGGGCGCCCACGCTCGCGGCGAACTGCGCCACCCATGGCAGCTCGTCGAGATTGTGCTGGGTCAGCGTGAACAGAAACCCGAAACACACCCCTCTTGCACGCAAGTCGGGCAACCGCTTCGCCATGGTCTCGAAGGCCTTTTCGGAGTCGCGCATGGTGTTGTGTGACTGCGGTTTGCCATCGAGCGATATCACCAGGATATCGGTGACGTCCTGTACCGCATCCAACCGTTTCTCCGTCAACACGGTGCCGTTGGTGACGACACCCGTACTGAGACCGCTCTTTTTTGCGTGTGCCAGCAGTCGGGGCAGCTCGGGGTACACCAGGGGCTCGCCCCCGGACAGGCTGATCCAGTTGTAGCCTTCCCTGGCCAGGTCGTCCAATGTTGTTCGCAACAGCGGGTAGTCGAGGCTTTCCGACTCCTCCGGAGAGGAGGACGAATAACAATGCAGACAGCGCAGATTGCATCGACGCGACGGATGAATCTGAGCGACACGAGCATTTCCGGTGGGTCCCATTGTCATTGCCTCCTCTGCAGTGGTCTCTAGCGGTACACGCCCGCGTTGCCGGCCAGTACGTCGCGGTCAAGCACATTGACTGCAGAAACGCGGGGGTCGATCTTCACCAGGTCCTGCTTGATGGCGGCCAGCAACGGGTTGATGGTGCCGAATGGGAAGTAATCCGGGTTGAAGCCCAGAATTACAGCGCCGCCGGCGACCTGATCCATTTCCTCTTGCGACAAGGTCACCATCGAGGTGCAACTGCCCGCCAGTTTCTCTGATCCACGTAGTTCTTTGCTCATTCTGAGATCCTCATTGACTGCGATAGCGATTCGACTCAGTCAGATCCCGTCGCCGGCGTGGCGAAGCGCAATCTGACCTTGCCGGAAAGATTAGCGAACTCGCACGGCGGCGATTGTTGACTAGTCGTCGTACGGCTTGTGAACAAGTTACGGGCGAATTGCGGATTCCCGGTGGGGTGCGTGGTTGACGGGGGGCAAGCGATTGGGGGTCAATGTGAGAAAATTCAGGCCGCCCATCTACAATAGACCGATTGGCATGGCGCCGGGTCTGGTCAGGAGACCGTGTACGCCCGGTTCATGGGGGAAGGGTGCAGATGACAGAAGACGGTAAGGCCGGCGCGAAAAACGCAGACGAATTGTTGCAGCAGCAGTATATGCGTGCCTTGAGTTCGTTCGAAGGCATTGTGCTCAGCCAGATCGATGTCAAGAACAGGCTCGGGGATCGGCTCAATTACAGCATTCGGACGGGACTGATCATACTCAGCGTGATCGCCTTTTCGATCCTGGTGCTGCTGCTGACCCTGAGTTCCCAGATTACCCGGATATCCGATGTGGTGGCCGCCATGAACAATCACTTTACCGCCGTATCGGCCAAGATGGATACCATTCGCGACGATATGGTGACCATGGAGCGGCGCATCGCCTTGATGGAGTCGCTACAGTCGAGCACGGGCAAGCTGAACGCGCAGATGAGCCTCATTGCCGGTGACATGGCGGCGATCAATAAGACCATGGTGGGCACCAGCCAGCAGTTGGGGGGCGTGCGCGTCGAAGTGGGCAATATTTCTATGGCGATGGACCGCATGAACGGCGAAGTACAGACCATGAGCCTCGAAATACACCGCCTGGCCAAGCCGGCGCGTTCGATCAACAAGATGTTTCCCTTTCCTTTCCAGTAGCGGAGGCGTCATGCACGAGGATCCGAGAAAACCCATTGTCGCGGTAATGGCCCGGCTGAGCCGGGAAACCCAGCTGCACCTGGACGAGCGCGAGCGCCATTTCCGGGTGACCGATGCGGTGATCATCGCGATATCTTTGGTGCTGGTCATCCTGGCGGTGTTCAACGTGTATTACGTGCGCATCGTATACAAAGACCTGGACGGCATCGTCGAAAACATGGATTCGATGTACCACAATCTGGAGATAGTCGACGGCAACATGACCGACATTGCCGACCGCGTGAGCCGCTTCGTCGAGCATATCGACCACATGCAGCCCATCGATCGGAATGTGGCGGCAATGGCCGGGACAATGCCGGGTATCCGCAACGAAATGCAGGCCGTCGCCGGGACCATGCAGACTATCGAGCAGGATATGGGCTTACTGGGCCAGGCCATGATCGCGATCGATCAGCGCGTGCACCAGATGACCGGCGGCGTTGGCGTGATGCGGGAGAACGTACGCCAGATTGCCAATCCGATGAGTAAGATGAACCCGTTCTTACCCTGATCGGTTAGACGCGGTAAAACCGATCAGGTCTGGAACACATAGGTGCCGGGCGCATCGCAGATTACCGGGTAGCCCGAATCCGGCGCACCCATCGGCGGCGCAGCGGTCAGTCCGGACGACTGTCGCTGCAACCATTTTTCCCACGCCGGCCACCAGGAGCCGTTGTGGCGTGCGGTGGTGCGTTGCCAGGTGTCGGGGTCGATATAACCCCGCCCGCCGTGCCGCGAGGCGATTTGGTAGCTGCGCCGGGGATGCCCCGGCTCGCTGACGATCCCCGCGTTGTGACCGCCGGACGTCAGGACGAAGGTCACGTGCGGGCAGCTCGCCTGCAGAGTAATCTTAAACACGGAAGGCCAGGGCGCAACATGGTCCTTCACGGTGCCGACGGCGAACAGCGGTACCGAGATATCGCTGATCGCCACGGGCCGGTTGTCGACCTGGAAGCGTCCCGCCGCCAGATCATTGTTCAGAAACAGCTTGCGCAGATATTCGGAATGCATGCGATAGGGCATGCGTGTCTGGTCGGCGTTCCAGGCCATGAGATCGTTCGGCTCGTGGCGTTCGCCCATCAGGTACTCGTGCACGATACGCGACCAGATCAGGTCGTTCGATCGCAACAGTTGGAAGGCCCCCGACATCTGTTGGGCGTCGAGTACGCCGCGGTCCCACATCATGCTCTCGAGAAAGTTCACCTGCGCCTCGTTGACGAACAGCATCAGCTCACCGGCTTCGGAAAAATCGGTCTGCGCCGCTAGCAGGGTCAGTGACTTCAGCCGCTCGTCCTTGTTGCGCGCCATGGCGGCCGCGGCAATGCTCAGCAGCGTACCGCCCAGGCAATAGCCGACGGCATGTACGCGGCGCTGCGGTTCTATGGCGCCGATCGTATCGAGGGCCGACATGATGCCGAGGCGTCGATAGTCCTCCATGCCGAGCGCCCGGTCCTCGCTGGTGGGGTTGCGCCAGGAAATCATGAACACCGTATGGCCGTGGTCGACCAGAAACTTGACCAGCGAATTATGCGGCGACAGATCCAGGATGTAGTACTTGTTGATGCTGGGGGGGACGATCAATAGCGGGCGCTCATTGACTTTTTCGGTGACCGGCTTGAAGTGAACGAGTTGAATGAGTTCGTTCTGGAACACCACCGAGCCGGGCGTGGTGGCGATGTTACGGCCCAGCTCGAATGCGCTGTCGTCAGCCAGGCCGGGACCACCAGCACGGGCTCGGCGTGGACCTCGGGGGTAGCGGGCGTGTATTGAATCAGTTCGATGAGGTGGTTGCGGTACACGACCTTGCCCGGCGTTACCGCGACCTGCCGGCCGGGCACGAAGCGCTCCGTACCCGCGGGTTTCTGGCCGGCCGCCAGGCGCGTCCAGTCGTCCCACCAGTTCGACCAGCCCCGCAGCAGGTTGGCCCCGCCCTGCCTAAAGGTCGCGTCGCCGACCTCGGGATTGGTCAGCGGGAAATTAGCCGGCGACACGACGTCCAGCAACTGACGGGTCACGAAGGTCACGATGTTCTTGTGGTCGCGCGCCAGCCCCGGTACACCGGTGGTGGCGTTGTCCCACCATTGCTGGGTCAACAGAAAGGACTGGCTGATGACGTTGTACGGCCATACCTTCCACAACGGCGAGCGAAAGCGGCTATCCTGCGGCAACGGCTCGATAGCGGGCGGTGTATTCGGGTCAGCGAGCGCCCGGCTCGCGAACACACTGATGCGCACGGCCTTGCGTGCGGCCTTTTCCACCAGCCGCGCATGTGTCCCCGGCGACCAGGCGAGCTTCACCCACCAGTCCAGATACGCCAGCGGCAGCACCCGTGGATCGATGCCGCCGGTGTAGTTGGCTGTATTGGCGTGAAACATCCGATCCAGGGTCTTCGCCACCTGGGGACTGATGGTGGTTGGTGGCAAGGGATCATAGGGGCGCACCGGTTTGGTTGGCACCGGATTCTCGGCAATTACCCCCGGCTCGGAGTCGTGCTCCGGCGGTTTGTCGGCGTGCCGGGGGCGGGGTGCGTTTTTCCGCGGCCGCAACGGCCGTACATCGTTGGAACTCGTGGACATGGCGACATTACCTCGCCGTTGTTGGAATATACGTCAGTACGGATTATGGCGCCGCGGCGGGCCGAATTCATGATGAAACAGTGAGAAATGGCGAGAATGCGCGTGAGCCGTGATTTGGATCAACTGTGTCGGCGGCGGGCGCGAACCGCTATGTCGCGACGGCTTGTACACTTTTGCTGTCCCGCCCGCTTGGGGGTGGTAATGAGCCGACGCATTATCGTTTTGAGCGCGGCGAGCCGCGCCGGAGAATCCGGCTATCTTGTACCAGGCATAACAGAATGCAAAGCGATTTCATTGAAAACCGTATCTTTGACGAGATTCAGATCGGCGATTCGGCCAGTCTCGAACGGCGTCTGACCCTGCAGGACATCAAACTGTTCGCGGTGATGTCAGGCGACGTGAATCCAGCCCACGTCGACGAGGATTACGCCCGAAGCAGCCGTTTTCACGAGGTGATTGCCAACGGTCTGTGGGGCGGTGCGCTGATCTCGACCGTGCTTGGCACCCAGTTGCCGGGTCCCGGCACGATTTACCTCAATCAGTCGTTGCGCTTTCGCCGTCCGGTAGGCCTCGGCGACCGGGTGACGGTCAGCGTCACGGTGACGGAAAAAGACCCGAAAAATCATCGCGCGCGGTTGGACTGCCAGTGCGTCAACCAGGAAGGCAAGACGGTTATCAGCGGCGAGGCCGAGGTGCTGGCGCCTACCGAAAAGGTCAAACGCCCACGTTGGGTACTGCCCGAAATACACCTGACCGAGCGGGTGCATTTGCATCGCTTGCTGGCCGCGGCCGAGAAACGTCCGGCGGTGCGCACGGCAGTAGTCCACCCTACCGACGAGGCCTCGCTCACCGGCGCCCTCGCGGCGGCCGAGCATGGGCTGGTCGTGCCGTTATTGATCGGGCCGGAACACAAGATTCGCGCGGCCGCCGAGGCGGCAGGCATAGACCTGTCACCCTACGAACTTGCGGCGACTGAACACAGCCATGCCGCAGCAGCTCGGGCGGTTGCCCTGGCCCGCTCGGGTGACGTGGAAGCGCTGATGAAAGGCAATCTGCACACCGATGAACTGATGCGCGCGATCGTGGACAGGGACGCCGGTCTGCGCACCGAGCGGCGTCTCAGTCACGTGTTCGCATTCGATGTTCCAACCTACGCACAGCCGCTGTTCATCACCGATGCGGCCATCAACGTGTACCCGACCCTCGAGCACAAACGCGATATCGTCCAGAATGCGATCGACTTGGCCCACGCGCTACGCATCGAGCGTCCTAAGGTGGCGGTGCTCTCGGCCGTAGAGACCATAACGCCGGTTATTCCATCAACCTTGGATGCGGCCGCGCTTTGCAAGATGGCCGACCGCGGTCAGATTACCGGAGCGCTGGTCGACGGACCGCTGGCCTTCGACAATGCCGTTTCACCGGAGGCGGCCCACATCAAGGGCATCGTCTCCCCGGTGGCGGGGCAGGCGGATATCCTGGTCGTGCCCGATCTGGAAGCCGGTAACATGCTGGCCAAGCAGCTCGAGTACCTCGGCGGCGCCGAGGGTGCCGGTATCGCGCTGGGCGCGCGCGTACCGATTATCCTGACCAGCCGCGCCGATGACACCATCACCCGACTGGCGTCCTGTGCCTTGGCGGTGATGCTGGCCCAACATCAGCGCGAGGCGCTCGCGTAAAAACAAATAACTCCCACTGACAGCCAGCGCGCGCTCATTGAGGTTTGACGCCCGCGGTCTGAATTTCAGCGCGAAGTACATCATCCTCCTGACGCAGGGTCGCCTGCAGATGCCTGCACAAACCGAGCATCCGCTCGTTTTGCGGTAACACGTAGCCGCGCAGCACCCGGATATCGTTCGAACGGGCCGACTCGATCAGCTTTTCGAGCAACGATGAGCCGACGCCCTGTCCGTGGAACTCGTCGACGACCGAGACGGCGAATTCGGCCACTTCCGGTTCGTCGGGTAAGCGAAAATAGCGCGCCAATCCGATGCCGCTGGGACGGCCTCCGTCGATGGCAGCCGCGCACCAGGCGACTCGGTTGCTACCGTCGAGATCGGTGAGATAGTCGAGTTCGGAATCCGATAATTCGGTGACGGCGGAGGCGAAGCGCAGCCAGCGTGACCGACGCGACATACGCTTGAAGCCGTCGTTGATCCCTTCGCGCAGGTTCTTCGGACCGAGTTCCCTGCAGGGGAGAACCAGGTATCGTGTTCCATTGCGCATCAAGAGTATGTCGATTGTCACGATACTCGGCGATTCGTCGCAACCGGAAACTCCATCATAGCGGCTGCAATTGCAGACCGCAGCGTTTCTCACGGTGATTCGGTGATGTTTGCAATCCAGGTGCCCGGAAAGGTATAACCATAAGCTGAATAAGTAAATTGTTGCCCGATCGCATATCGGCGAGGCGCCGCGTGAGACGGACCGCTCAAATGATTTCCAAGAAGAGGTGATCCAATGTCGAAGAAACACCCAATAGTCGCCGTTACCGGCTCGTCCGGCGCCGGGACGTCAACTGTCAAGCGGGCCTTGGAGCACATTTTCGAGCGCATCGGCGCGGTCGCCGAATTCGTCGAGGGTGACAGTTTCCACCGCTACAATCGCAAGGAGATGCGCAATGAGCTGGTGCTGGCCGATGAGGAGGGACGTAATCTCAGCCACTTCGGGCCCGAGGGCAACCTGTTTGCCAAACAGTACGCGCTCTTCACAAGCTACGGCGAGACGGGCACCGGGATGCGCCGCCGCTATGTGCACGACGAGGAAGAGGCCGCGTTGTTCGGCACCGAACCCGGGACATTCACGCCCTGGGAGCCGCTATCGGGAAAGTCCGATCTGCTGGTCTACGAGGGGCTGCACGGCGGATTGGTGACCGAGGAATACAACATGGCCGCCGAGGTAGATCTCCTCATTGGCGTGGCGCCGACGATCAATCTTGAATGGATCCAGAAAATCAACCGCGATATGGCGGAGCGTGGTTACGAGTCGACCGCCGTGATCGATACCATCTATCGGCGGATGTACGACTACATGCACTACATCCTGCCGCAATTCGAACATACGCACATCAATTTCCAGCGCATTCCGCTGGTCGACACCTCCAACCCGTTCATGGTGCGCGATATTCCTACCGCCGACCAAAGTCAGGTCCTGATTCATTTCGTGAAGTCCAGGCCCAGCGTGGAATACAAGTTGCGCCTGAAGGGTTTGATCGAAGGTTCGTTCATTACCGGGTTTAATACCCTGGTCATCCCTGGCGGTAAGATGGCCTTTGCGATGGAGCTTATCCTGACGCAGCGCATCCTCGATTTGCTGAAACGGCGGGTCGAAAAGAGCGAAGAAGGCGACTAGCGTGCAACATGCAGGTTAAGTTGGGGCCAACACACCCTTGCCGTCCCCGTTCCCCGAGCAGCCTGGGTCCCAACCACTTTATCAAGCGGTGCATGGGACCCGCTCTGCTCTCAGCGAACGTGGCTCAAAGGCCTCATGCCACACTTACTTGGTCATTGGCACGGATTTGAACTCGTTCGCGATCAGCGGATCCGCGTCGATCTGCGGAACGTGACACTGATTGCAGAAATAGCGCCGTGCCGCCAGGGTGTCGAGCTTGGTGCCGTCGCTGGTTTTGTAGTGGCTTTCGCTGACCTCGGTGGCATCCTTTTCTTTGGCCTTCTCCTTGCTGTGGCAGTCCATGCATTCGTTTTCGCCGAGGTTGATCGCGTACTGATCCACCTTGTGCGGGACCAGGGGCGGTTGCTCTTCGAAGGTGCGATCGATGATTTCCTTGTCGTTGATAATGCGCGCCTTCACCGGCGCGACGGAGTCGTCGGGAATTTGCACGGCGCCACGCAACGACACCAGTGACTCCCCGGTGCTCGTCGCCGGCACGCCGATGGCTCCGCACATGACGAGCATTCCTAACCAGATAGATTTGTTCATGGCAAGACCTCACTGTTTTTGACGATCCCGGCGGCCTTCGGGGCGGTTTGGTAACGGTTGGTAAAATTGAAAACTTTCGGGGCGCAGACGTCGATGCACCGGCCACAGTTGGTGCAGTTGCCATCGGCAATGACCGGCCCCAACCCCTTGTCGGCGCCTTTGAGCGCGGGGCGGATCACCTGGTGCTCGGGACACACGGCGAAACAATCCATGCAGTCATCGCAACGTTCGCGATGGGTGGCACTGACGCGCAACGGGCTGAACTTGCCGACCAGGCTGTAAAACGCGCCCACGGGGCATAGATGGCCGCACCAGCCGCGCCGGCTGACGATCAGGTCGAACAAGAAAATGACCGCGACCATGCCCCACGCCAGCCCCATGCCGAACACCAGCCCACGGAACACCATGGTGACCGGATTGACGAGTTCCCAAAGGATGCTGCCCGTGACGGCGGCGCCCAGCAGAATGGCGCCCAATACCCAGTAGCGGGCCTGCCGCGAGAGGTGGGCGCCGCCCTTGATCCTGAGCCGATTGCGCAGCCACTCCGCGGCGTCGGTAATGATATTGACCGGGCAGACCCAGGAGCAGTAAACCCTGCCGCCGACCAGCAGGTAGAACAGCAAGACGATGCCGGCGCCGAGAAAGGCATTGGCCAGCGGTACGTGGCCGGTGAATATCTCCTGTAACAGCACCAGCGGGTCGGTGAGCGGCAGCACGTCCAGTGTCAGGCTGGAGGCTAGATTGCCCTTGACGATCCATACGTCCAGCCATGGACCCGCCAGGAACAACGTCAGTATCGCTACCTGGCTCAAGCGTCGTAGCAACAACCATCGGTGCGCCTTGAGCCAGCCCTTTTTCACGATGGCTTCTCGACCGGGTTTGGCGGGGACCGCGGCCATCTCAGATGCCACCTTTGCGGTTCAGCGTATCAAGCGGATTCGACGAGAACGGCGGCGTTGACTCTTCCTGCTCCTGGATCAAGCCCTCGCCCTCGTAGTCGTAGCGCATGCCCTCGGGCAGGTTGTAGCGATGTTCGCGGTCGGGTGTGACCAGGCTGCCGCCGGCCCGTTGCTTCTGATCCCAGCCAAGGCGGTAGTGCTTGCCCAACATCCCTTTCGCCAGTTCGATCGGAAACACCTTGATCGCGGCTTCCTCGAGAATGCAGGCCCGTTCGCACTTGCCGCAGCCGGTGCAGCCGTCGGAGTGCACCACGGGGATGAACAGGGCGTGCTTGCCGCTACGGTCGTTGTGCTGGTAGTTCAGTGATATAGCCTTGCCGCGGATCGGGCAGATGTTGAAGCAGACCTCGCAACGCAGACCCTGAAACGCGATACAGGACTCTTGATCGACGACCACGGCGAGGCCCATGCGGGCATCGTTTATCTCGCTCAGTTCGGGGTCCAGCGCGGCGGTCGGACAGGCCTTTACACAGGGAATGTCGGTACACATTTCGCACGGCACTTCGCGCGCCTCGAAATAGGGCGTACCCAGGGTGACGGCCTCTCCGGCCTTGGCCAGCTTCAGCGTGTCGTAGGGGCAGTCGCGCACGCACAGCCCGCAGCGTATGCAGGCGCCAAGAAAGTCCTCCTCGGGTCCGGCGCCCGGCGGGCGTATGGCGGTCGCCGGCAGCGCCTGCGACTGGCGGTTGTACAGCCCCAACCCCAATACCATCACGCCGGCGCCACAGGCCAGGCGCGCCGAATCCACCAGGAACCGGCGTCTCGCTTCACTTGTCGTTGTTTGTGGCTTAGGACTCATGGCTGTGTTTTCCAGAAACGTGGAGCAGGCACTGAACTGCCTGCTCCACGCGCCGGGGCAGTCCCTAGGCCTTCACGACCTTGACCGCGGTCTTTTTGAAATCGGTCTCTTTGGACAGCGGATCCGTCGCATCGAGTACCAACTTGTTAACGAGGCGGCCGGCGTCGAAGAAGGGCACGAACACCGAGCCTTCGGGCATCTTGTTTCTGCCGCGAGTGTCCACCTGCAAGGTGATCTCGCCCCGGCGGCTGATGACCTTGGCCATCTTGCCGTCGCGCAGGCCGCGCCGCTCGGCGTCTTTGGGATTCATGAACACCTTGGCGTCCGGATAGGAGCGATACAGCTCGGGTACGCGGCGGGTCATGGAGCCCGAATGCCAGTGCTCGAGGACGCGCCCGGTGGACATCCACATATCGTATTCGCCGTCCGGCGACTCCGCCGGCGGTTCGTAGGGCGCGAAGATGATGTTGGCGCGGCCGTCCGGATTGCCGTAGAACTTCACCCCTTCTTCGGCCGAAACATAGGGATCGTACCCGGTGCGGTAGCGCCACAGCGTTTCTTTGCCGTCGAGTACCGGCCAGCGCAGACCGCGCACCTTGTGATACTGATCGAATTCCGCCAGCTCGTGACCCTTCTTCGGCCCTTCCA
>CBDUNM010000136.1:0-14073 GCA_965368585.1 uncultured Chromatiales bacterium
GGCGGCGGCAGGCCTTGACTGATAAGGTAGGTTGGCGAGACGCGCGTGGAACCGGGCGTCCACCACAGGCTGTAGGCGTAAAGCAGCCGATCCAGCATTTCGTGCAGCAGACTGGGGCAATCAAGTGACAGCGGTTCGGCTGAAGCCAGACCGTACCGCCACGCGTTACTCAAACGATCCCCCGCCGCAACCAACTCGTCCGCTCGCCGCGGGACCGGTACACCATCCGGCGGCGTCAGGAGACGGATCTCTGCATCAAAACCATCGAGGTCGAAATCATCGTCAAGGCACGACCGCGCCAGTCGTTCAGCCCGCTCAAACCATTCCTGCGACGACGACAACACCGTCAGAATATTGATTCCAGGCTCCAGCGGCACCGCGATGGTGAGGGGGAAATAACGACCGACGGCATCGACACTGGGCATCAATACGCCGGCCCACGATCGGTCCCCGCAGACGGCCGGCGCGACGGCGAAATGCCACAGCGGACTGGTCAGATAGTAATCCAGCCATTGCTCGGAAAAGCGCACTCGGCTTTCCTCGAACGCAACCTGAATCCAATCGTCCCATGGATCAATAAAGTCGCGGGGCAACCCGTTCGACAGGAAATCGCCGCGCACCGGCACCTTGCCGTAATAACCAGCGGTCGCGACGGCCGCTTCGGCGTCTGCTACAGAGTCTCCGGACATTTGAACCTTTCCAGTTCGTTCAGTTTAAACGGGTTCAGGGAACTGCTGGCGCGAAGCTCGTATTCGATCTTACGGCCGTCGACGTCGAAGGTGACGTCGTACCGATCAGCCGTGCGCCGCGCTACCGCCGCACCATCGAGCAACCGAAACCATGCCCATGGACCGTCGATCGTTTTACCGGATGACCCTTTGGCAGATGGCGGGGAGACTCGCAGATTGACGACACCCGCGGCCCCGACCCCGGGCCACTGCAGGGCTTTAGCCCGGGTAGCGCTATGATCGAACTTCAGTGTCTGGCCGTCCAGGTCCAGGGAAAAATCGTTGATACCGATATCCATACTGATCGGTTTCATCGAAAATTTAACCAGCGGATTCTTGTCTCGCGAGGCAAAGTACGCATCACGAATGACCGACGCTCGTTGCAGGGCGACTAAGGATTCACGAGAAATATGGAGCGGGCTTCTAGAAGATACCTGCCAAATCCTACGGGACGTATCGACGAGATCATTTAAATAGTCCTGAAAAAACCGGTCGATGCTGCCGCCCGGGCCGAAGAAGTCGCCGAAATCTTCAAGCGTGGCATCGCGGTTGCTCGAGCGCAATAAAGGATACTTGCCGCGCAGGCCGCGTTGATATTCGTTCCATACCGTCGCGCGCCATTCCGCATTCAGGAAATCCAGCGCGCGGGCGCCCAGCGTTTGAGTGATTTGCCACTCAACAACCTCCAACCATTTGCGCAAATATTTGGGTTGGCGCTCCGCGTGCTGACGCATCCGCCCGACCACACTGTCCGACAGGGCCTTTACCTGCACGACCAGATCGGCGCCGCGTACTCCCTGGATCGATTTAAGGTAGCCGGTCAGTTCAGCCAGCAGCCCCAATGTGTCGTCGATGGGAACCGCTGCGCCTTCCGTGGACCTGACCAAGCTGTTTACCCGGGTAAAAAAGGCATCCACAGGATTCACGGCTGGACCGATCACCGGGCGCGTGCCCGCCGGCTCGGGCGTCTGCCACAAATCATCGGCTTTATCACCAATCCGCTCCAGCAGGCCCTTGGCGAACCGGGTCCCTTTTTGCGCGAGATTGTCGCCCCGTTCCAACGTCGTTTCGTGCTCAACCGCGCTGAGCAACTTTTTTAGCGGCGAGTTGTCGCCGGAAAGAACCTGCAGGACGTCTATGGATTTGTTGATATTGCCGTCCATCGAAACCACGGTCAGGGAGTTCAAAAATGCATCCCAACGCGCGGTGTATTCGTCAAAGTACCGCTGCAACACCTGCTCTCTGATCCTTGCAAGATCTCCGTCGGCCGCCGCTTCGCCGAAACCCTCCCCCAGTATCCAGCTTTCCTTCGCCAGGCGTTGGGTTGAGTCGCGAATCTGCTCCTTGAATACACCGTACCCATCCAGCGTAAAGCGCCGATCGATCGTACTGTCCCTGGCTCGCTCCTGGTCTGCGACAAACACATAGCCGAATACACTGCCGACCCGGTCGACCGCACGGAAATCCTTAACGCCACCCCAGACATTCGTCGCGTCAATGATCTGCGCGTAGATCCTGTCGGCCAACGACATGCCCGACAGACGTTCTCGCGCGTCCTGTATGACGTTGGCGTCCTGGTCCATGGGCAGTTCGACCGGACCGCGCTCGAACAACACCTCCAAATGCGCATGCAGCTGCTCACGCTGCAGTTTGTCGATCGTTTCGAAATCGTGGTTCTCCAGATCCTGACGCAGCCAATTGCCGATGTCTCCCGCCGAAAAATGCTCCGGCGATCCCAACATGAGATAGGTCCGCAAACCGGCGTAGAGTTCGTCGGTACGGGAGGCCGACCGGATACGCTGTTCGAGGCGCAGCATCAGTCTTGGCAGAAACAGCGTTTGTAAGAGCTTGCGGTAAGTCGTCGTCGCCTCCGCCCCGAGGCCAGGACGTTGATCCAGACCGAGGTGAGATACCGTCGACACGATACTGCTTTCGTCCTGGTAACCGCCGGGCATCGTGCGCACCGCATTCAATGCCGGCAGCGTTGCCACCAAACGCGTTTCGTTGGGGGAAACTTCACCTACCAATGTCTTCGCTGCCGCCGCCTGTTGCGATATGTTCTCGATAAACCTGTCGTTCTTGAAATAGCTGACGGCCCAAGCTGTCGCAACGACTGCGGACAATATCAATGCGGTGGCGAACACGCCGCGCTGCAACCAGATACGGCGCTGCTCTTCGCGCGCATCGGTATTCGCCAGGCCCGCTTCATTGAACACCACATCGCTCATCAACCGGCTCACGAAATAGCTTCGTCCCTGGCCCGAGAAAGACGGCAGGCTTTGTCGGCTCAAACCGAAGCTTGCGGCGAGCGACGCCGTCAAACGGTCCAGAGGCGTCCCTTGTTGCGTGCCACTGGTGAAGTAGACACCCCGCAGCGTCGCCGGCAATTCGTAACGCGTCGGCTCAAAGGTATCGTTGATAAAACGAGCGGCTGCCAGCTGCATCGAAGCAAACTGTTGCGGGAATCCGTATATCAAAGCGCGGCGCTGCGGGTCGCGTTCACGCTCCAAGCGACCGATAAGGCGCTCATTGACCCGCTCTTCGAGCAGCCGGAACTCTTCGGTGAAGAGTTCCGAAAACCCGCTTGATTCGACATTGACCGGGAACGTCATCCCCCATACCTGCTGGCGTTCTTCTCTGCTCAGATCATCGAAGAACTCGGTGAATCCCGCCAGCAGATCACATTTTGTAAACAGCAAATAGATCGGAAACCGAATCCCCAGATGCTCGTGCAGTTCCCTGATGCGCAATCGTATCGCCTGAGATTCGCGTTGTGTCTGCACCTCTGACTGCGTCGCGAGATCCGGCAGGCTGACACAAACCAATACACCATTGATGGGCCGGCGTTTGCGATAGCTTTTCAAAAGTTGCAAAAAACCCAGCCACGCGCCGCTGTCCACCTCTTCCCGGCTGTCCTGGGTGACGTAACGCCCCGCCGTATCGAGCAGAACCGCTTCGTCGGTGAAAAACCAATCGCAATCGCGGGTACCGTGAACGCCACGCAATTCCTGACCCTGGCCTTTCTCATCGGTGACCAGAAATCTCAGCTGCGATGAAAGCAGCGCTGTCGTCTTTCCTGAGCCGGGAGGGCCTATCAAGACGTACCAGGGCAACTGGTAGATGAACTGCCGACCCGGCAGCCGCGATTCTTTCCCCTTCTTGAGTACCGCGACCGCTTCCTGAATGCGCCGCTCCAGAACCGCCACCTCCTGGTCGGCGGGTTGTGGGGTGGCTGCCGGCTGCTTACCTGCGGTTCTGCCGAGTATCGCTTCGACCACTTTGGTACTGGTCGCCTTCGCTCGCAAATACTGCGACAAGCGATACACGCCCCAGCCACCGAAGATCGCGACGATGGTAAAAAACCGGCTATCCTCCGAGGCCCAAGGTTCCCAACCACCAAACGCGAACTGCGGTCCCGCAAACCAGATCAACAGGGCGACGAGCGCCAGCCCGAGGAGCGAGACGAACCAGCGGCTCTTAAACACTCTGAACAACGCCCTCACGACGGCGGTGCCTGCTGGGAGTGTCGTAACAACGTCACTTCCACGCGGCGATTCAAGGCGCGATTCGCCTTCGTATCGTTGGGCGCCAAGGGCTCCTTGTCCCCCCTGCCCTCGGCCTCGAAGCGCTCAGGCTGACCGGATTCGGCGGCCAGTATGCTCAGAACCGCCGCCGCGCGGGCGCGTGACAAGTGCCAGTTGGAAGGAAACTTGAGCGTCCTGATCGGAATGTTGTCGGTATGCCCGATCACCAATACCTTCCCCGGAAACTCATCCAGCGCAGCCGCCACACGTTTCATGAGATCAACATAGTCGGGTTTGACCTTGGTGCTGCCGGATCGGAACAAGCCGTCACCGCGCACCACCACCTTGGAGCGATACGCGTCTTCGTCGACCGCAAGCAAGCCAGCGGATATGTCCGCGGCAAGTATGTCTGCCAAGGTTCTGACGGGTTGTGCGGGCTGCGGCGCAGGGAGCGGTCGCGGTGCCCTCGATACACGTACACGCTGTGGCAGTTTGGCCACGTCGATGGACGCGATGGCGTCGTAGGCAGGGGCCGATTTGTCGCTCAACTGAAAACTGAATACCGCATATAGCAGCAATAGCAGCGTTGCCAGTCCCGCCGCGACGACCCACATCGGGACATAGGTCATGAGGGGGCTGTAGCTTTGCGTCAGGCCTTGCCAATGCGGGGCGAGAGCGTGCTCGATTTCTCCCCGCTGCTGTCGGATTTCGCGATACAGCCGCTCCTTGATACCCTCCAACTTGCCGGGACCCTCGTTGGCGTGCCGGTACTTCCCCTTGAAGCCCAACGCCAGGCAGATGTACATCACCTCAAGCAGATCCAGGTTACCGCGCGGGTCTTCCGACATCTGTTTCAGTAATTGAAAGAAGCGAACGCCGCCTTGTGCCTCCTTATGAAAGGTGATCAGCAGGCTCTGCATGTCCCAGTTGCTACGGGCACCCCAAGGCGTATTCAGTATGGCTTCGTCGATCGCCGTACACAGGACATAGCGCGCCACGTACAGGTTTTCGGGGGTGACACCCGCCATGCGGGCATTGTTCTCGAATACCTTGATTTCTTGTATCACGCGCTCGCGCAGCGCTTCGGGGTTGGAGTGCTCGGTACTGACCGACAACTTGCTCAAAAGCAGAATCAATGCCGACGCAGCGCGTTCTATCGCATTCAGGCCACCGCCCGCGGAAAGCGGCCAAGGGGCGTGTGGTGAAAATGCAGGAGATTCGTCGCCCGCCTCTCGCGGACGCTGCCCCAGCGGTTTCTGGGTTCGGCCGGGCATGCCTCCCGGCATGGGTTTGACGACGGTCCGGCTACCGGTATCGTCACCCTGAAAACCGAAAGGATCGTCGTTGTCGGGCATACCTCAGCCCCTGATGGCCCAAAGGGTGAGCGCCAGACCGGGAAACGTCTCAGGAATATGAAGTGCAATACCCTTGGCGCTTGCGACGCTTTTCCAATGCGAACTGTTCCGGTCGAGCTGGAAGTAGGTGTACCCGGCATGGAAAGGTATTTGCGGCGGCGTAGTCGGCAACGGAAAAATTCCAACGCCGGGCAGATGCCCCTTCACCAGCTGAGCGATCTGCTGTGGTGCCCCTATTGTCACCTGGGGAGGAAAGTCCCGACGCAGGTTCTCGGTCGGCATATCCGCCTTTACGGCCAGCACAAAACTACCGGATGGGCCGAGATCGATCGCGCCGATGACGGCAACATGGAACCCATAGCGGTCACTCTTGAGCGGAATCTCCGTCGCTGTTTCGTCCGGCACACGGGTCAGCTCTTTGGTAATGACCTTGATGACCGGACGCAAGGATTCGTCGAGACGATCGTGACGGTAGGTCGGGAATTCGGGTGGCCGGTGAAGCTCGGGGTTGAACGTGGAGAGTTCTCCGGCGAGCTGCAACAGCGTTTCATAGAAATCCAGTGGATGTAAATCGCGCAGACTCATCCAGTGGTTGAACAACGGTTGGTAGCGGTTGACGAGCTGCAGCAGCAGATATTTGGCAACTTCCGCCACGCCGCCTCTCGAACCCGCTGTGATTCTGGCTGCAAGGTACTCGGCTCGAACACGCAACAACCCGGCAACGTCAGCGATCAACTTACGCACCGTCGGTAGCGAGTTACAGTCAAAACACGGCGGGATGTACTGGTCGTCCAGCGTCACCGCACCGTCGTCCTGCACTTTGCCAATGCGCGCCACACCGATACAGCTGTCATCTGAAAGGCGATCCCGTTCCAGGACCAAACGCAAGCGCAGTTTCGATACTTCGAGCTGCTCGCTGTCCTTAGTATCGCCATTGGTATCGGGAGCATCCCAGCTTGTTATCAGGTGGCGCGAAAGCGGCTCCGCGCCACTTTTCGCGGACCCCTCAGTCGCCCCGGATCTCGACCTCAGGACAACCAGATAGACAATCTTGCCGGCGGCATCGCCCGGCACCTCGAGAATCGGGCCTGGCAGGTCCCCGTCCGGAATTTCGAACGGCGTCCCGTCGTCGAATACTCCGCTACACCGCGAAAGCGAGACCTTACCATGCTTGAGTAAGGACTGGTCCAACTCGAGCGCCTTTACACCCCAGCGACACGGACACAGCGCGTCGACCCGGCCCTCCAGGAGTTTGTGCAGATAACGATCCTGCTGCTGAAAATGCTGCGGTCGCAGGAACATGCCCTCGCGCCAAACTACGCGATTGGTCCACGACATCAGCCGGCACCCCTCTGCGCCCCGGGTTTTTTGTCCCGCATATTCCCAGTACCTGTTTTGAGCATATCCATCCGCCGTCAGTTGCCGCAGTCAGTATCAGATCACTTTTCCGCCGGCTTGATCGACACCGCGTAACGCTGCACGTCGACGACCACCTTGGTGGTCTTTTCGACCTCTATCTCCTGCACCGCCTGCCACCGGGAATTGTCCAGATTCCAGTAGCCCGCCACGACGCCCAGAAAGAGCCTTTCGTCCTCGGCCGTGTCGTCCGCGGGCAGCCGCAGCTCTACAAAGGCCTCGGCGCCAGGCTTGAATACCTTCTCGTCACGCAACTTCAAGTCGCCGCTCAATAGTTCGCGGTCTTGTTCCTTGAGTTCGAAAAATCCGGTGCTTTGCAACACGTTGGGAGACTTGAGCAGATAGAAGCGGGTCTTGATCGGCGACGGACGGTCCCGCGAATCCGGATTGACGTCCTTGGCGACTCTTATCGTCGCTTCAACCACGGTCGGATCCGCTTTGAACAAACTCTTCAACATCTGAGCCCCGACCACATCGGCCGTTGAACAACCGAACTGCGAAACGCCCACTGCAGCCAAACCAATCAGTGCAAAATTCGCTTTATTCAAGCTCTCCCCCTCCGACGATCGAGGTGTTCACCGAGTCGTACCGGCCAGCGGTCGTCTTTCCACGAACGACCGAATATCGCAGTCATGATTGCTTATTATCGCGCTTCTTTCCACCGAAACCCGCGCTTTCCAACCGCCGTATCTGTTCCGTATACGCGCGTGCAAAATTCTGTCCGAAAACTTCCTGAAAGTCCTCGGCTGCTTGGTCCGCAATCTGCTGGTACTCTTTTTCGAATTCTTCCCACATCCGCGCCTTGCGAACCTGTGGCACCACGCCTTCGAGGACGGAAGCCTTGCCAATACGCTCCTGCAGCGCCACGGGCGAAAAACGTTCCAGCAAGGTCGTCATCGCCGCCTCCATGCCAGCGACCAAAGCCAAATGATGTGCGGCTACGTCTTGAAAAGCCTGCCGCGTCGATTCCGCAGGCCCCATGTAAGCCGAGCGACTTTCCGACATCAGCCGCGACATCGCGTCTTCGACGTTGACCGAGTACTTGAACAGATTGTTGTCGATAGGTGCGATACTCGTTACCGGCACGTAAAACTCGCGCTTGAATTCGGCCCGGAGGCGCAGCGTGTCGATCAAGCCCTGCACCGCTTCATGTACCACGCGCCCCATCTGCTCCATAAACACCGGCGCCTTTTCGGGCGCTACCTGTAAGGAAGAAAGATCCAAACCCCTTAAAAATGCGGCGAGTAACTGGGCGTCCAGCGGCGCCGCCGGTCCGACCGCGCCAGTGCCACCGTGGCCGCTGACGACACCCGATGGCTTAGCCGCCGGCAAGGGCTTCGCGGTGGGCGGTTGCAGATCGCCGGGCTCGACATTCGCCTCGGTTGCAGGTTGAGTTTGGTCGCTTTGCGCCAGTTCGGTCGCCGACCCGTTCCGCCCGTCGCTTGTTTGGTCCAAGCGCTCACTTTCAACCGGAGGCAATGGCATCTCGGCTGGGACAGCCTCTGGAAGCAATTCACCCTCCGCGAAACCTTCGAACTGATCCGCGAACGGAACATATCCCGTGGGTACGCGGGTTCCGGTCGACTGCTTTTCGTCCTCCGCCGGCGCGACATCGCGCGAACGGTCGGCGGACGCTTCCGTTGCCGGGGATGCTGACTGCGCCATATGGTGTTGCAACACCGGTACCGGCGCCTGTTCGCGCACGGACTCGATGCCCGTCGGCGAGGTCTTCACCCGGGATACGTCGTCTTCACCTTTGGGAAACCAGTCAGGACGGCGCGCATCGCTGGACCAGCCATTTTTCCCGGAAAACTCCCCCAACGCCGCTTCGTCTTCGCCGAATGCGTCGGTAGCAGGTTCCGTCGCGCCCATATCGATCAGCCGCTCGGCAGCGCCCGGCGGGCCGTTTCTATCGGATCGTTCGTCCAGCAAAACCAGACTGGCGCCAATGAGGAAATCGCCGATCAGTATTCTGTCACCGTCATGAATCAGATACTCGTGCCCGGTCTCCAGCGCGTCCGGCGCGTCGTTGACGAAAGTACCATTGGTGCTCTTATCGATGAGAAAGTAGTCGCCATCGCGATATTCGATCTCGGCATGCACCCGGGAAACGACTCCCTCGGAATCGGGCAGTACAAAATCGTTTTCGGTCGCCCGGCCCAGATTTCCACCCCGCTGAGCGAAGATACACGCGCTTTTTTCCTTCGGTGGCCGATCGTGGTAGGAAAGGACGTCGAGGCGCAGACAAAGGGGTTGGTTATCGTCGAATCCTGGTAACATCTCGGTGGCTTAGTGCAAGCAAGCGGCTTTCCATCGTGTTCGCGATAGTTTCAACTTATCAGTATAAGATTAGCAAACATTGATGGTCGCAGATTCGTGAATTTTCACAATTGACTTATCTTCGCCAGTAGATTTGCCCATGAGCGAAACTGATAACAAGACGGTCGTTTTGCTCGCTGACCGGAAAAAACAAATCAGTTCGCAGATTAAAGTGGACTTCCCGTCGCCCGACGGCCGGCGCACAGCGATCGAGTTTCGCGAGCGCTTTGTGGTCGGACGTGATCGGGGGTGCGAGGTCTGCGTCCGGGATGACGGAATCAGCCGCCGACATTTCGACGTCTTTTATGACGGGAGAAGCTGGTGGATCAGAGACCTCGACAGCAGCAACGGGACCTATGTCGACGGGTCGCGAATTCACCAGGCCCCCTTGACCGAAAGGGCCAAAGTCGAGTTTTTCGACGGCGGGCCTGTCGTCTACCTCTCAGTCGTCCGCTCCGGCCTCAGTAACCAATTTTCCGACGCCGGCAAGACCCGGAGCGAGTCCGACAAGGCCGCGTCTGCCGGTACCTCCGCGGTGCACTCCTCATCCGATCTGGCCGCGGTAACCAGAAAACACCGCCGGCAGTTTTTCGTCGCCATGGCAACCATGTCGGTCCTGTTGGCGGTCGCGCTCGGAGTCATTCTCTACCAATACCAGGGTCGCGGTCACGCCTTAGCCCTGGCCGAAAAACTGTTCTACGAGACAAAGTCGTTGGAACTTGAACTAGCCCGTCTGAAGCGCGAACTTGCCCAGCAACCCGCAACAGCCGTCCCTACGTCGGTCGTAGACGCTGGCAATCGGCTGCAAGCCATGCAGGAACGCTACGCCAATCTGGCGAAAGAGCGGGAACTGATCGGCGGTCATCGTTCGAAAGAGGATTTATTGATATTCCGCATCGCGCGTATCTTCGGCGAATACGATCTGAGCATTCCCGACAACTTCGTTTCTGAGGTGAAACGGTACATCCACACGTGGCGGCGCAGCGAGCGCTTGCCGGACGCGGTCGCACGCATCAGTCAAAACGATCGTGCGGCCAAGGTGGTCGCGGCACTGCGCAAGCGCGATCTACCGCCGCAGTTTCTCTATCTCGCGGTCCAGGAAAGCAACTTCAAGACCGACGCGATCGGTCCGCAAACCCGCTTTGGCATCGCCAAAGGCATGTGGCAGTTTATTCCGCGGACCGCCACGAAATTCGGTCTGGCCGTCGGCCCGCTCAAGGACCAGCGTCGCTACGATCCGCGCGATGAGCGATTTGACTTCGAGAAATCGACCGAGGCTGCAGCGGAGTATTTGCGGTTTCTCTACACCACTGAAGCCCAAGCGTCCGGCCTGTTGGTGATGAGTGCCTACAACTGGGGAGAAGGGAATATCGAGCGCATCGTCAATCGCCTGCCCGAGAACCCGGCCAAACGCAACTTTTGGCGGTTGTTGGAAACTCAGATGATACCGGACGAAACTTACAGCTACGTACTCAGTATTTTCGCGGCCGCGGTTATTGGCGAGGACCCCGAACACTTTGGTTTCTCGTTTCAAAACCCGTTGCGAGACCTCTGAGCGCAACGCGCATGAGGAGACATTCCACGCGTTGAAAAACCTCTTTTTGGCCGATCGACATGCTTAGACCGCCGACCGAAACCTGAAGCTTATACGACCGCTCCAACACCAAATCTGGAACGGTCATATACAGCCCGACTATCCGTTATACCTTCTTGCCTTGACTGACGTCATAGCCGGCGGGGATCGGGCTACCCGGTTTGTGCTTGTTGTCATACGGGGTGTATTTCATCTCGATCTTGGTGAAGTTGAACGACACGGATTCAGACGGCCTGTCGCCACCCGTACTCACCGAGTAGCTACTGATCAAAGAGTCGGTCAGTTCATACGCCATGTAGGTTTCGAGCTGCTCGCCCGTTTGCACCAAATCGATTTTGACGAGCTTGGACGTTCCGACGCAAGATTGCTCAAACAATTTCGGCGTACACTTGTCCATGTTCTTCACCACCGTGACTTCGCTCACCGACGGCGCCGTCGACTCCCGTTCTTGGGAGCTGCCGGTCGGTGTGGTAATTCCGCGACCCACGCCCCACTGGAAAGACTCACACTCGATCCAGCCCTCATGCCCGGCGGCAGTGACGTCGCCTTCTAGTCCTTCAACATGCAGATAAATGGCCATTATCATTCTCCTTCGGATGTCGCCAGGTTAACCCTTGGGCACCTATGCCCCAAAGCCTCCATATCATCAGATCCCTCTGGAACCGCACTGCCAGAGGACTCACTTCCCTTCGTTAAATTAAGAATAGTTAATTGCGCTGGATTACGTCAATCAAAGTGTAATTATTACCGAAAATCGCAGCGCCCGTCCCTTTTGATCAGTCGTAGAATACGAATGTGCCGATAAACCATATCGGGTCTTCCGTCGCCGATAAACAGACTTTAGTCCAAGCCCCAGCAGCGACTTTCGGTGGGTACCTGACAGTACACCAGGGCAATCAAGCGGCCGGATGCGCTATGCTACGAAGAACCGCGCTACGGCTATCCCGGGAGGCGCACCATCGCCAAGCAGAAAGCGTTAGGACCCGAAATAAACGGCCCGGACAGCGTCCCGTCACTCGCCGATGTCGACTACCCCGGCGGGTTCTATCGTGAACAGGCGCCCGTTTATCTAAACTACATCTGCGCCCTCAACAGGGTGCAGGGACCCGACCTGGCCGAACCGTTCACTTACTGCGAGATCGGCTGCGGTACCGGTGAGACGACGGCATCATTGGCCGCGTGTTATCCCACGGGTTCATTCATCGGTATCGATCTGAGCGAGTCGCACATCGCGCACGCGGTCACGCTGGCGGAAAAAGGCGAGCTCACGAATATTCGGTTCATCGCCGCCGATATCACCGAAATTGAAACCAATTCGTTGCCGGACTTCGATTTCATTACCCTCCACGGTCTGTACTCCTGGGTGCCCACACC
The DNA here is from genome assembly GCA_965368585.1 of uncultured Chromatiales bacterium. Taxonomy (GTDB): domain Bacteria; phylum Pseudomonadota; class Gammaproteobacteria; order Chromatiales; family Chromatiaceae; genus JARRQB01. Next base: position 12,311 of record CBDUNM010000136.1, read on the forward strand.
CGTGCAAGCGGCGATCAGAAAGTTTCTTTACTCCAAGCTCAAGTGCGGCGGCGTCGCCTACCTGTCGTACAATGCCATGCCGGGGTGGGCCTCGGTCAGCCCGTTGCGCCGGTTCTTTGTCGATCAGGCGCAACATCTGCAGGCCGACCCGATTGCGAAAGCCGAACAGATCGTCGCCATGTTGCGAGACCTGCGAGAAAAGGACGCGCCCTTTTTCAGGGAAAACCCCGCTGCTGCCAACATCCTTAGCCGTCTACAGACAGCCGATCCACGCTATGTCGCGCACGAGTATTTGAGTCCGAGTTGGAAGCCGCGTTACTTCGCCGATGTTTACCGTGAAATGACGGAATCAGGCCTGAACTACGTCGGCGAAGGCGGTGTCGTTGAGAATCTTGTCGAGCATTCTGTCGCACCGGCGTTCGTCGCGGCGCTGAAAAACGAACCGGACCCGTGTCGCCGCGAGACTTTGCGCGACTTTATTCAGAACCGGTTTTTCCGACGGGATATCTACGCCAAGCCGGATCCGCGCCGCACGGCGACGCCGTCCACGGATCCGCTTAAAGAGACGCTATTCGGCTTTGTCGCCGATCCCGTTCAGATGCCTGACACGATTAACATCGTGGATGCCCCTGCCGTGCGGCTCAGCGGCGCCTGGCTCGAACGGCTCAAAAAGTTACTGGGCTACCGCGTACTAACCTTGGCCGAGATTCTAAGCGACGCGGAGCTTCGATCGGTTGACGAAAGGGAACTGGTAGAGGGCATCAAGTTGCTTTCGGTCGGCGGATTTTGCATCCCTTGCGCGACCCGCGAAGCCGAACCGCCCAGGGGCCCGTCGGAAAGCGTCAGAGTGGTCCCGGAAATCAACCAGGCGCGGCTTGTACAGCACGACTGGTCGAAAGCGGGGCTCACCCTGGCCTCGCCGGTGCTTGGATCGGGCGTGACGCTCAATGCTCTGGAAACGGCATTGTTGATCGGCGTGCAGCATACCGATCCGTTGGAATGGGTCTGGTCGGAACTGAAGCACAGGGGCGTGCAGATCCAGGCTCAGGGTGAAAAAGAGCCGATAGCGGATGACGATCAAGCAAAGCGCGCGCTAACGGACGCGCTCGATCAGTTTCTCAAATACAAGCTACCGAAACTCGCCTACCTCGGAGTGGTTGAACCGGCTTGACCCGCCAGTCGCGCCGCCATCTCGTGTTCGGTAACGACCGCCGAATCCAGCCCCGCGCGCTGCGCTTCAAGCTTTAGCGATTCCAGCAACTCCCGGCCAAAGGATTCATGCAACGCCCACACGCCGACGACGTCGCCGTCAACACCGGGTCGCACCACCGCCAATAGACCCGGCACCCGCTGCAATGGAAGACGTTCCGCCCATTCGTCGTCGAACAGTGAAACCGCGGTCTCCCGATCGATATCGGGCAGCGGCGAATCCAATTTGCTAAGCAGCGCCCACTGGCCCTGCAGCCACCAGGGGTAAGCGGGGTCTTCGAACAGGCCGACGACGGTATCGGGCGATTGCGTCGACAGGAGTACGATTTCGGCGGGTGCGCGGCCCATGGCCGCCCGCAGGCGCTCGCCCCAGGTGCCGCTGACGGTTTTCAAACACTGGCCGCGGCATGGCGCGCTGCCCAGCGGACGCAAGACAATCGCACGCTCACGGTGACGGCGGGCCCGGCGTTTACCGCAAAATGGCTGGCACCAAGGCTCTATGCGTTTGCGCAAAGTCACCCGGACATTGAACTGCGCTTTTCCGCTTCGCTTAA
>CBDUNM010000137.1:0-13966 GCA_965368585.1 uncultured Chromatiales bacterium
CAACAACGCGCAGGGAATCCTCGGCTACGTGGTGCGCTGGATCGATCAGGGCGTCGGTTGCTCCAAGGTCCCTGATATACGCGACGTCGGGCTGATGGAAGACCGTGCCACGCTGCGTATATCCAGCCAGCACGTCGCCAACTGGCTGCACCACGGCATCGTATCCGAGCAGCAGGTGCTGGACACCCTGGAACGAATGGCCGCAGTGGTCGATCGCCAGAACGCCGGCGACGCGGGCTACACGCGGATGGCGCCGGCCTTCGACGGTATTGCATTTCAGGCCGCCAAGGACCTGATCTTCAACGGCCGTGAGGTGCCCAACGGATATACCGAACCGACTCTGCATGCCCGGCGCAAGGAATTGAAAGCCAAATTGACCGGTGGATAACCCGCGGCAGCCGCAAGGCTGCTCTACGCGCGGCGGGTATCGAGCGGTTGCACGGTGCCCGCCGCCGCATCGAGCCTAAGCGATCAAGCCCGGACATCAGCCCGGGCTTGTGTCCCGCGCAAATCAGAAGCGTGGCTACTCGGCGCCGCCTTCATCCGTCGCCGCGTCGGCCGGCGCTTGCTCGGTGGCAGCCGGGTTCGGATTCGGCGCGGACTTCTTGATCAAGCCCTCACCCAGCAAAATCTTTGCTTTCTCCTCGCCGTTGACGAATCGCTTGTCTTTACCCCGTACCGCGTAACGGCCGTCGTTACGCTTGTATAGGGTGTACTCAGAAGTGGTTTTTTCGATTTTCATTTCCTTTCACCTGCGTTGCCTATCGTTTCGGGCGCCGATTCTCGCATACTTCAAGCCCAACAAGGTTACGCTCAACGCGGTGTAATGAAGAAGGTCATGATCGCGGCCGCCGTTTCACCATCACCCACGATCGCCGCGGTCCACTTGGGAATCGCCTGCACGGCCCATATCCAGAATACGATATAGATAATCCTGCGGCCGCGCGACATCCCGCGGTACCACCGTTGATGCCTTGCCCACAAACCCTGACGCCCGTCAGCATTCATCGAATGACTCATCCCCTCAGCTGCAAAGCCTATTGTGATACTTTGATTTCGCCCCGCCGCCCCTTGCTGTCCCGAGGCGGGACGTCAATCGAATAGCCTGGCATATTCCTCCAACGCACCCGGATTCGCCAGCGCTTCGGTATTTTTGACCGCCTGTCCGCGGATCACGTTGCGCACCGCGATTTCGGATATCTTGCCGCTGCGCGTGCGCGGGATGTCCGACACCTGCACAATCAACGCCGGCACGTGCCGGGGGCTCGCGTGCTCGCGCAGCACATCACGAATCCGCTGTTGCAGCCCGTCGTCCAGCTCAACCCCTTCGCGCAGCACTACGAACAACAGGATACGTTCATCGCCCTCCCACGCCTGGCCCACCGCGACGCTCTCCAGGACCGCGTCGATCTTTTCCACCTGGCGATAGATTTCCGCCGTACCGATTCGCACCCCGCCTGGATTGAGCACCGCATCGGAGCGACCGTAAATGATCAGTCCCCCCTCGGCGGTGAGTTCACACCAATCACCGTGGTGCCAGACGCCCGGAAAGCGCTCGAAGTAGGCGGCACGGTAATTCTCACCCAGCGGGTCGTCCCAGAATCCGACCGGCATGCTGGGAAACGGCTGGCAGCACACCAACTCGCCAGGCTGCTCGGTCAACGCCCGGCCCGCGTCGTCGAAGATCGCCACCGCCATGCCCAGGCCCCGACACTGCAGCTGCCCCCGGTGTACAGGCAGATTCGGACACCCCAACGCGAAGCATGAGACGATATCGGTACCCCCGGAAATCGAACTCAATTGCAGGTCCTTTTTCACCTGTTTGTAGACGAAATCAAACTGCTCCGGCGCGAGCGAAGACCCGGTGGTGAGTACCGCGCGCAGCTCGCTCAGATCGTGCGTCACGGCCGGCCTGGCGCCCGCTTTTTCCAGGGCTGAAAGATATTTAGCACTGGTACCGAACACGGTGACGCCTTCGCGTTCCGCCATGTCCCATAAGGTTGTTGGCGAGGGGTGGAACGGGTTGCCGTCGAACAGCACCAAAGTGGTACCCAGGGCCAACCCCGACACCATCCAGTTCCACATCATCCAACCGGTGGTGGTGAAAAAGAACAGCTTGTCCTCGGCCTGCAGGTCGGTGTGCAGGGCGAGCTCTTTGACATGCTGCAACAGGGTTCCGCCCGCGCCGTGCACGATGCACTTGGGTTTGCCCGTGGTACCTGAGGAAAACAGGATGTAGAGGGGATGGTCGAACGGCAGCTGCGCGTAGGGTGGCGCGTCGGCGGCGGCCGGCTCCAGCGCCTCCAGCCAGGTGCTTGGCGCCACCAGACCGGTCAGATCGGGTTCGTCCGCCTGCCAGGGGACGATAACCGTGCGCTCTAGCGTAGGCAGTGCACGCACCACCTCACGGAGTTTTGTCATCACGTCGATCCGGCGGCCCTTGAACCGATAACCGTCGCAAACGACCAGCAGTTTGGGCTGTATCTGACCGAGGCGATCCAAAATCCCGGCGGTACCGAAATCCGGCGAGCAGGAAGACCAGCTGGCGCCCAGGCGCACCGCCGCCAACATGGCGACCACCGCTTCCGGGCGGTTCGGCATGACCGCCGCGATTCGGTCACCCGTTTCCACGCCCCACCGGGCGAAGCGCGCCGCCAACCGCGCTACCTGATCGTGCAGCGCGGCGTAGGTCACCTCGGATCGCTCGCCGTCTTCACCCCAGAACACGATGGCCGGTTTTTCGCCGGTAACACGCAACAGATTTTCGGCGAAGTTCAGACGCGCGCCACGAAACCAGCGCGCGTCCTGCAGGTGGCTCCCGCGGTCCAGCACGGATTCCCATTCCGCGCTCGCCACGACTCCGGCAAAGCGCCAGAGCATCGACCAGAACTGTTCCGGATGATCGATCGACCACTGCCACAAGGTCTCGTAGTGGTCGGCCGCGATGCCGTAACGATCCCGCACGGCCGCGGCGAATTTCGTCAGCTGACTGTCTGCCACCCGCTCCGGTCGAGGTTGCCAAAGCGGTACGCGCGCTTGTTTCACCATCGTGTCACCCCCGTATTGTCGTCCCGGTCGCAGCATTTGTATGAATTCTAGTACCCAATCAAGGGATACCGGCGCGCTGCCGTGAACCAACTGCGCAGTTCATCGCCCCGCACCCACGTGCGGAGGCACGACCTGCTGCAAAATACTACTTCCCCTGGCCGGTTTTCTCCCCTAGATTTGTGTTACTGAATAATACCGATGACCAAGGCGTTTACCCACCGGACGAAACCTGCAACCGCGGCCGGCGGTGCGACCAACGCCGCCAAGGCCGCCGGGTCGGAACCGGTGGAAACCGCAGCCAGACCTGGCGCGGTATTTGTCGAGGTGGAATCCAAATTGCCAACCGGAGATCTCGAGTGCCATTAGATCCGCAGTTTTCGCCCGACGTTCACCTCAACCTGAACGTCCGGGGCTTGGGCCAGTCGGCAACGCTACGCATCAACGAGTTGAGCCGGGCACTGCAGGCAACGGGGCGGGAAGTATTTCGCCTCGGCCTGGGGCAGTCGCCCTTCCCCGTGCCCCGGGCCGTGGCCCAGGCACTGTGCGACCATGCTCACGAGAAAGACTACCTGCCGGTCAAGGGACTCCTGGCCCTGCGCCAGTCGATCTGCGACTTTTTCCAGCGCACGGAGGGACTCGAGTATGACCCCGATCACATCCTGGTCGGCCCCGGCACCAAGGAACTGATGTTTCTGGTGCAGCTGTCCTACTACGGCGATCTGGTCATCCCCAGTCCGTCATGGGTATCCTACGCGCCGCAAGCCCACATCATCGGCCGACACTTGCGATGGCTGCCTACCTCCATAGAATCGGAACTGGGGGTCACGCCGCAGTCGCTCGAACAGTTGTGTCGCAGCGACCCGAAACGCCCCCGCCTGCTTATACTGAACTACCCGGGCAATCCCACCGGTACCGCCTATGAGCCGGAGCAACTGCACGCGATCGCCGACGTGGCGCGCCTTTACAAGGTCCTGATCCTGTCGGATGAAATCTACTCGGGCCTGCACTTCAAAGGCGAACACGTCTCGATAGCGCGTTACTACCCGGAGGGGACGATCGTCAGCAACGGGCTGTCGAAGTGGTGTGGTGCGGGCGGCTGGCGACTGGGCGCGTTTGCCTTTCCCCATACGCTGGGTTGGTTGGTCGAGGCGATGGCCGCGGTTGCGAGCGAGACTTTCACCTCGACCAGCGCGCCGATTCAGTATGCCGCGGTAATCGGTTATCAGGACAGCCCGGAGATGCAGGCGTATTTACGGGCGTCGCGCCGCATTCTGCAAAGCCTCAGCGAGTTCTCGGTGCAAAGCATGCGCCACGCCGGCGCCGAGGTCGGCCAGCCCAAGGGCGCTTTCTACATCTTTCCCTCATTCGAGGCGCTACGCCCACAGCTCGAGGCAAAAGGCATCTTCGACAGCATGACCTTGACCGAGCGCTTGCTCAACGAAACCGGCGTCGCCATCCTACCCGGACGAGACTTCGGCAGACCGGAGCGCGAGTTTTCCGTGCGGATCGCGCTGGTGGATTTTGACGGTGCGGCCGCGCTCGATGCCTTAGCCGATCTCGGCGAGGATGACGACGTACCGGAATCGTTTCTGCGTCAACACTGCGGCAGGATTACCGAGGCCATGGATCGGCTGGGCAACTGGTTGAACGCAACCTGACCGATACCCGGCCGTCGACGCGGCGCGCCGACGGCATGCCGAGCGCTATACCCGCAGCTGTGTGCCGCCCACCGGTAACAGGCGGTCCATCGCGTCCCAGAGCGTGTCGCACAGACCGGGCCGGTAAGCAGCGGCGCGAAATACGGCATGTTCTTTGGTGTACAACTGCAGGCGTTGCGCGTGGCCGCCCGCCGTACAAGCCTGCAGATTGGCCAGACGATCCGCCGCCTTGACCACCAACGCCAGTTCCAGATCCCCTTCGACCAGCGACATCTTGTGGTAGGTCCTGGCCTTGCGTTCGCGGCGGCCGGCGCCTGGCTCGTCGGTCACAATGGCCACGCACTCGGTAACGAACAACCCAAAATGCGCCTGCAGCATCGCGTAGGTGACATCGGTATCTTCCACCACATCGTGGAGGTAACCAATCACCTGCGCCGTTTCGCCGTAGGGACGCAGGTGCTCGGCGACGGCATCAAGATGCACGCTGTACGGTGCTTTACCGTATCGCTGGTCACCGTGCGCCTGTAGAGCAAATATACGTGCTGAATTGACCATGGAAATAAAACTGCCTCGAACCACTACCGCTGGTACTTGCGCTGCGATTCAAACGGACGGCTGGATCGCGTCAGTCGCCATCCAGCGTCACCGTGGCTACCGCCGTCGCTTTGTCGATTTCAACCGTTAACTCGCAGTAGACCTGCTGCGTAAACGGATCGTCACCGCAACTGCATCCGGCAACGATCTCGGAAAAGAACACCCCGACGTGCGCGTGAATGCACGCATGCTGCTCACGCGAACTCAGGACGGTTATCGCCAGATCACTGGCGTCCACCTGGCCGCCGTGGCGGGTCGCCCGGGTCAGGGGCAACTGTTCTCGTCGCAAGCCCTCGAGCTCGGCTTTCAAGGTCGCGGCAAACGCCTCGGACCGCCAGTCGCGCAGCGAGTCGCTCAGCACCATCGGCAGGGCAATCGCAGGTCAAACCGCCGCGATGGCGGATACGCCTGCCCCGACGCAGGGGTGCAGCTAAGCCAGCCCCCGAACGGCCCGATCACTGGATCTAACCGAGACCACAGGAATCGGTCACGGCCCGGGCTAACGGCGGCCATTCCCTTCTTTGGCATCGTGCCAAGAGACACTCCAGGGGCTGTTCAGCCAGCGACTTGCCGCTTCCGGCAGGTCGGTTTGCGGTTCTTCGGCCACCACCGCGGTGATTTCGATCGCCTCCGGCGCCTCCTCCAAGGGGGCGGCGACGAGTTCTTCGGCATCCATCACTAAACTCAGTTCGTGGATCGCCACGCCGTTGTCGAGTCGCTCGATATCGCCGTCCAGGTTTTCCCGGACGCCACGAAGAGTATCCTTCATCCCCTCGGGATAGGCGGGGTTTTGCATCATCTCGGTGATATCGTCCTGCATCTCTTCGATCTTTTGCTTGGCCCGTTCACGCTGGTGTTGCTCCTGGACCTTGAGCAGGGCCAACTGCTGCTCGATCACATCCTCGGGCACCGGCAACTGCGAGCCTGGGGTCGCCACCCCGCGTTTGCGCAGCAGCACCCGCAAGGACACCGTGGTTTGCGCCGTGCGCCTGAAATCCTCGAGCAGATCCAGCGGACTGCCTTCGGTGTCGTCACTCGAGAGCGTCAGCAGTTCGATGCCGTCGTCGTGCTCGAAAGCTATGCCGGCATAGCTGAGAATCCGCTCGAGCTGGTTCCTGACGATCCCCTCGAGATTCTCCTGGTACTCCTCGATCTTGTTGACGGGAAGGCTCTTCAGATTCTCGCTGATCGTCCCGTACAGGTCCATGACTCCCTGGGGCAGGTCTTTTGAGGGGATACCAAGCACCAATACCGAATCCAGGCTCTCTTGCATATTTTCGACCGCCTTGGCGACGGCGATGATCTGCTGGAGTACTTCACGCTTCTTTTCGATATTCGAGATGTCCCGTTGAAGATCGGTATCGTCGAAAGCAGGAATCACAAAAATTAGACCCTCACTATAGGTACAGATTCGTTGCGTGATCGACCCGGTACAAGCCCCGTTGCTTATCAACGCGACGCCCCCAGGCTCAGCGCCGGAACCCCGGCGGTTCAAGTGACTGGATCAGTCATGCGTATCGGCAGCCCGGCGCGTTTCCTCAGCTCGCAAATCCGATAATCCTTCACCCGATTCGGCCGCCGGTTGCCCCGCAAAAGCATCGATTTTGGGCCACATCGCGCGAACCCCAATCGGACCCTGCACGACGGACCTACTGCGCCATCGCGCAACCCAGGCGCCGCGCCGTTGCTAACACGTTGCTCTCACCGATCCATGCGGCTGCCCGGCGATACGGTGAAGCCGCGCCTTACGGGTGCTTCCCGGCCTGCAGACGATGGCGCACCAGAAACCGATCCAACTCGTTGGCGAACGCCTGTCGATCGCTTGGCGAAAGGGGCGGCGGCCCACCGGTATCGAACCCGCTGGAGCGCATCGTATCCAGAAAATCCCGCATGTTGAGCCGTTCCCGAATGTTTGCATCCGAAAAAAATTCGCCGCGCGCACTCAGGGCGAAGCCGCCCTTGTCGACAACTTCCGCCGCCAGCGGGATATCCCCGGTAATCACCAGGTCGCCGGACTCGACACGCCGCACGATTTCATTGTCCGCGACATCAAACCCTGCGGCGACCTGCAGTGATTTGATCAACCGCGACGGAGGGGTCGATATGGGCTGATTCGCGACCAGGGTCAAAGGCACTCGCTCTCGCTCCGCCGCTCGAAACAGAATTTCCTTGATCCTCTTGGGGCAGGCATCGGCGTCCACCCAGATATGCATACGCTTCCTTCCTCTCAATCTATGACCCATTCAACCGCTAACCGCTACATCACGTAAACATACCGGATGACGCTCCGACTCGCTCGGAGCATCCGGTCCAGTCGAGAGGCAACATGAAAAAGAAACTGATATTGATCGTCGCAGCGATATTTGTCGCCGTCATGGGCGTCGTGACCTACGACTCCGACTTACTCGACGGTACTGGCGTTAAAACCCGGGAGGTCACCCTGACCCCGGCGGATGAACGCAAGTCCGAATATGCCACCGCGGACCTTTCGTCGGTGACCGAAAGCCTTATCCCGGGACCTCGAATGCGGACTCAGACCACCACGCAGTTACTGGCAGCGGACGGCGAACACACCTACGTGCTCGATCCGAGCGCGGTCGTCGGCGTTCAATCTCCCAACGTGATCGTCAATCCCGCCGGCAACGGCGAGGCCATCCCGCTGGAAGATACAGCAGGGCCTTCCGGGCCGCAGCAGGCGACGACACCCACGGTCGGGGAACCCAGCGCCGGCAGCCCATCCGGCATCGCGCCGGCGTTCCTGCCCGAAGACGCGATGGACGGAGACGACATCGTCGGGATCGTACCGGTCGATTCGATCGACCTCCTCGATCCGGGCGCCTTGGTGCCGGACTTGCCCAGTGGCTCCCCATTGTTCGACGCCTATGTCCCGCAGGAAACGCCAGGCCAGGCGCAACCGCCGTCCGGCCAGACAGCCGGCCCTGACGGATCGCAACCCAACCTCGGAGGCGCGCCCGGGACCAAGCAAGGCGAGCCGGCTAAGCTGCCTACCGATCAGACACCGAGACAAAGAAAAGCGCCCCCCGGTATCACGATGGCGGTCAACGCCAACGCGGTCGCGGAACCGCCCGCAATGCTGTTGAGCCTGCTGGGGCTGGCGGTCCTCGGACTCGTGCGCCGCCGGTCAGGCGTGAGCAGGCATTGCTGAACGCGGGTCCGTTTTGATCCTGGCCGGCGCTGCGCATCCCGTCGCCCGCCGGAACCGTTTTGCTGCCGGCACACTCCGCCGGCAGCAAGCGTGGCCACAAGAGGCGAACACCGCTGTCAACGGTCTTGGCCGCTGGCAACCGCTCTGGCGATGATCACGTCACCTTCACCTGCAGCATCTCTTCACCGTGTTTGCCGGTGAGATGAACCGCGCACGCTATACACGGATCGAAGCTGTGTATCGTACGCAGTATCTCGATCGGCTGTTGCGGGTCGTGCAGATCATGATTGTCCTGTAAGGCGGCCTCGTAGGCGCCGGGTACGTCGTTCGAATCTCTCGGCCCGGCATTCCAGGTCGACGGCACCACCGCCTGATAGTTGTCGATAACACCGTCCTTGATCACCACGTAGTGGGCCAGGGCGCCCCGCGGTGCTTCCATAAAACCCACACCCCTGGCCTCGGCCGGCCACGACGAAGGCTCCCACCGGGCCTCGTTAAAGGTCTTGGTATCGCCAGCACGAATATTGTCGATCAGGTCGTCGTACCAACCCTGCATTTGATCGGCGATGAGTTTGGTTTCCAGCGTTCGGGCGGCAGTACGGCCGAGGGTGGAGAACAACGCCCGCGGCTCGGCATCGAACATCCGGAGCGTGGCGTCAACCAATTCCCGGGTCTGATCGTGCCCTTTGGCGTACAGCAGCAGGACACGCGCCAACGGCCCTACCTCCATGGAATGCCCTTTCCAGCGCGGCGACTTTAGCCAGGAATAGCCGTCCGCAATATCGAGGTGCTTGTAAGGCGCCTGCGGACCGCCTCGCCCGTGGTAATCCAGCTTGGTTTCACCGTCCCAGGGATGCAGCCCCTGCTGGTTCCCCGCTGCGTAACCGTACCAGCTGTGGGCGACGAACTCCTGCACTTCGGCCTCGGCGCGCAGATCGACTTCGTGGACCTCGTTGAGATTACGATCGAGAATGGCGCCCGGCGGAATCCACCAACTCAGTGGATCACGCAAGCTGCTGCCGGGTTCGGCGGACGGAAAATCGCCGTAGACGAGAAAGTTGCCCAGCCCTTCGCCACGCAGGAACCAGTCTTTGTAAAAACCCGCTATGGCCAGGGTGTCCGGCACGTAGACCTGCTCGACGAAGGCGCGCATCTTGTCAATCACGGTTTTGACTTGGGCCAGTTTTTTCGCGTTGACCGCGGAATCCGAATCCAGGTCGATCGGATTCGGTACTCCGCCAACTAGGAACATCGGATGCGGATTCTTGCCGCCGAAGATTGCGTGCAGCTTGACCACGTCCCGCTGCCATTCCAGCGCCTCGAGATAGTGCGCGACGGCCATCAGATTGGCCTCCGCCGGCAGCTTGTACGACGGATGACCCCAATAGGCATTCGCGAATATGCCCAGTTGCCCGCCTTCGACGAAGCCTTTGAGTTTGGCCTGGGTATCCTTGAAATAGCCCACCGAGGATTTCGGCCAGCTGGACAGGCTTTGCGCCAACTCCGCGGTTGCCTTTGGATCGGCCTGCAGCGCTGAAACCACGTCCACCCAGTCGAGCGCATGGAGATGGTAGAAATGCATCACGTGATCATGCACGTACTGAGCAGCCACCATGAGATTGCGGACCAATTGTGCATTGGCCGGAATGTCGTAGTTCAGCGCATCTTCCACCGCCCGCACCGAGGCGATCCCATGCACCAGCGTGCACACACCGCAGATACGTTGAGCATATGCCCATGCGTCACGCGGGTCGCGCCCCTTCAAGATCAGTTCAATACCCCGCACCATGGTGCCGGAAGAATAGGCCTGTCCGATTTTATTGCCATCCATCTGCGCTTCGATCCGCAGATGGCCTTCAATGCGGGTAATCGGGTCGACGACAACGCGTTCGCTCATAGTCTGCTGCCTACTGGGAATTCAGGTAGTCGTAAAGGATCTTATATTGCTGTTGACGCTCGCGGTCGTGGGCGTCTTCATCCGCTTCTTCGGCCAACGCCGTACGCGCCATGCGGCTGCTCATGGCGGCCTTCCACGCCGGGCGCTTGCCCTCGGTCCGCACCTGAGGAGCCAGACAGGCCTCGGCAGCGCGCGCGACAAAATAGCCCGCCTGATCCCGCCACTCGCCGTCCGCGCCGCAGCGCGCATGCGCGTCCAGCGCCGCATTCTTGCAAGCGCGCGAGGCCGCTGCGATTGCGTCGTCAGCGACGTCCGGGTCAATACCGACCTCGACCGCCCGGCGTACCCTCTCGTCGTCGGTCAGTTCGAGCACATTGCGCACGAATAAGGCCCCCAATACGCGCTGTCGCCGCGCATCCAGCCCGGCGATTGCCTCATGGAACTCGCTGTCGGCGGTGATCGTGTTCACGGTTCACCCCCCTTGTCGGCAACGTCGTCTACGAGATGATCGGCCAACATTTCGGTCAGACCCACCACCGGCAAATCCATTTCGTATTCCTCGAGTCCTTCCTCCAGGGTGAGCCGGCAGTTCGCGCAGGCGGTCACGAGTGTTTCGACACGTAACTCATCGAGCTGCGATTTCTTGCGTTTGAACGCGGTCAGTTTCAACTCGTCCGCCCGTTCGTTGGCGCTGACGCCACCGCCGCCGCTGCAGCACCAGTTCATGTCACCGGTATCCGTCATTTCAACGAAGTTCGCCGCTATTGCATTGAGTAGCTTGCGTGGTTGCTGCACCACTCCGCCCTTGCGCGAAATCTGGCAGGGATCGTGATAAGTGAGCTTGGCCTGTTCCAGACCCTGGGTCGTCAGCTTGCCCTGCGCGCGCAATTCATCGAGCACCTCGAGGATATGGCGCACCTTGAATTGATACGGCCGCCCGATGAGATTGGGCCCCTCGAACCGGATCGCAGTGAAGGCATGTCCGCATTCCGGGCTGATCACCGTCTGCACGCCCAGTTCCTCAGCGGCGTTCACCACCCGCAGCACCAACTCGCGGGCAAGATCGGATACGCCGATCTGAATACCTGCATTGGTCGCCTCGAAGGCCTTGCTGGAAATCGTCCAGGTCCGGCCGGCATGTTTCATTATCTTGGCGACCGCCTCCAGATACTCGGGGAAATTCATGATTTCCATGGATGACAGCAGGACCATGTATTCCACGCCCTGCCGGTCCAGCGGAATCTCGAGCCCGGAGTCCTTTTCGATATGACTGATCTGCGCCTTCAACGCAGGCAGCTTGAGCCCCATGGGGCTGCCGATCTCGATCGCACGCGTGGTCGCGCCCACCAGTCCTTCCGGTGCGTGGCCGGCGGCCGCAAAACCCTCGCGAATGGCGCGGATCATTCCGGCTATGTCATTGCCCACCGGACACACCAGGGAGCATCGGTGGCAAAGACTACAGCCGTCGTAAACCAGCGTCTCCCAGTCGGCGAACTCCTGCTCCGTGACCGGCTTGGACCAACCCAGGAGTGACTGGAGCTTGCCCCACACAGTGTATTCCTGCTCCCAGATCCGCCGCATCGGCTCGACCTTGTTGATCGGCGTGTAGCGCGGGTCCTTCGTTTCGGTGTAGAACAGGCAGGCTTCGGCGCACAAACCACAATGGACACAGGCGCTGAAGAAACTCGCCACGGGGGCATTGATCTGTTCCTTGATGAAGCGTACGCCCTTTTCGACCGATGGCTGGCTCATGACGCGACCCCCCGGTGGCCAGCGGCGGCGCCCTGGTACCAGCGTGCCGTGAATACGCTGAACATATGCGTCAGCTTGGTGAAGGGCGCCACCACCAACAGGAGCTCGACGCTGAGGATATGCAGCGCCAGCATCAGCGTATAGGGCAGCAGCAGGTGGTTGTAGGCCATGTAGCCGGTCAGAACCGGCAGCAGCGTCGCCAACCACGCGATGTAATCGCCGGGACGGCTGATGTATCGCAGCACCGGACTGCGCAGTCGATAGATCAGCGCCGCGATCAGAGAAAGCAGGGTAAGCACCGCTACGGCGTCCACGATACCGGAGGGCAAGGCGGGCCAACTGACGCCCAGGGCGTGGTCGATCAGCGCGATGTGCGGACCGAGCAGAAAAATCACGACAAACAGGCCGATATGCATGACGTAGCCGTTGACGATACGAATCGGCTCGACGCGAAACACCTCCGGCCGCGGCCATGACCGCGTCGCCTGAATCATCAGGCCGCCTCGCAGACGGCTGCCGCGCCGTTCGGAGAGATCGGGCTTGCGGCCCAGGCTGAAGATCTCGAACGCCCGCAGCAACATCCCCACGACGAAGATCACCAGCGCGATATCGAAACCCGGACCGCGCGCCCAGGTGAGCAATTCATGAGCATTCATTCACTGGACTCCTTGGTGAGATCGCTGACAGCCATGGCCTCGTGCGCTGCCTCGTGCGCCTTCTTGCGCTGTCGGTTACGGATTGCGACGGCAACCCCGCCGGCCACCCCTGCCGCGGCAGCCGCGGCCAATGTGACGCCGGTTTCACCGATAGGGACGGACAGAGCCTCGTAGAAGCCGCCGGCGTCCCAGAAGTCAGGCTCCGAACAGCCGATGCAGCCGTGCCCCGACTCGATCGGGAAACTCGTCCCTTCGTTCCATTTGGCGGTGGCGCAGGCGTTGAAGGTGGTCGGACCCTTGCACCCGAGTTTGAACAGGCACCAGCCCTTTTTCGCGCCTTCGTCGTCGAAGGTTTCGGCGAACTCACCGCGCTCGTAAAACGGCCGACGATAGCAACGGTCGTGAATGCTGTTGCCGAAAAAGGTTTTGGGGCGACCCAAACCGTCCAGTTCGGGTATCTGGCCGAAGGTCAGGTAGTGCGCCAGCACCCCGGTGATCACCACCGGGATCGGCGGACAGCCCGGCACGTTGATGATTGGCTTGTCCGTAATCAGATCGGATACCGCGACGGCGCCGGTCGGGTTGGGGTCGGCCTTTGGTAAACCGCCGTAGGCGGCACAGGTACCCACCGCGACAATGGCCGCGGCTCCCTTGGCGGTTTCCTCCAGCATCTGCAGGTTCGTCATACCCGCAATCGTCGAATAGATCCCGCTGTCCTTGGCTGGGATGGACCCGTCGACCACCAACAGGTACTCGCCCCGGTTTTCCTCCATCGCGGTCTCGCGGGCATGCTCAGCCGCATCTCCCGATGCAGCCTGCAGGGTGTGGTGGTAGTCGAGCGAGATGTAGTCGAAGATCAATCCTTCGACGCTGGGCGAGTGACTGCGGGTCAGCGACTCGGTACACCCGGTACACTCTTGGAAGGATAACCAGATCACCGAGGGACGCCTGGCGTTTTCCAGCGCTGCGGCGATTTTGGGGATCATCGCGGGCGGGAGGGCCATGAGCGAGGCCGTGGTCGCGCAAAACTTGAGAAATCCGCGGCGGGACACGCCACGCCGGCGCAGGCTTTCTCCTAGGGTCAAATGATCAACCATGAGCGTTCCTGACTAAGCGGTGGTTGTGGAGTCGATGTCGCTGAGGCCGGACAGGCGCGTGGTCAAGCGCCGCAGGGCATCACGCAGGTCATCCTTGG
>CBDUNM010000138.1:0-13905 GCA_965368585.1 uncultured Chromatiales bacterium
CGGGTGTTTGTGCTCGACTCCCGCGGCCTGCTGATGGAAGGCCGTGCGATGGATCCGTACAAAGCGCCTTTTGCTCAAGCAGCCGATCGTGTGGCGGAGTGGAAATACGACGGCAGCGAGCCGACCTTGATGGAGGTTATCGAGAATGCATCCGCCACCGTGTTGCTCGGGCTCAGCGGGCAGGCGAGTGCGTTCAACCGGCCTATCGTGGAAGCCGTGAGCAGAAACACCTCTCAACCCATCATATTTCCGCTTTCCAACCCCACTTCGATTTCAGAGGCGTTGCCGGAAGATATCTTCGAATGGACGAACGGCCAGGCCATCGTGGCCACGGGGAGCCCGTTCGAGGACGTGATTCACGGCGGTAAGGTCTGCCCCATCGGGCAGGGCAACAACGCGTTCATCTTTCCCGGACTTGGATTTGCCGCCGTCCTCTGCGAAGTCACCAAGGTGACCGACAAGATGGTGTTGGAATCCGCCTATGCGCTCGCAGACTACACGGCTGCGGCGCATCTGGGCGACGGCCGGGTCTATCCGCCCATCGCCGATCTGCAGGAAGTCAGCATCCGTGTGGCCACCCGGGTCGTGGAATGCGCGCTGGAAGAAGGCGTCGCGCAACGACGAGAGCTGGAAAACTCGGACATCGATACGTATCTGCGTAAGCGGTTCTGGAAGCCGCGGTATATCCCGTTCATGCTGGGGCGATCGACTGAAAAAGCGTAACCACCGCCAGGGGTTGGGGGTGACCAGCGCAGCCGCGAAGGCCAATGCGGCTTGAGTACGAACGGGACCAGCCATCACAAGAGCGCTTTGTCCTGATAGGTGCAAACGTCGTATCGGACATACAACAGTCGGTCCGCCCTCGTGCCATTGGCAGACTATACTCCTCTCACGGTATACCCGAACATTCCAATAACCGGTGCGCGCCCGCGAAGGCGCAGCACCGGTGCGCATTGCTTGATTTGCACCTAGCCGAATCGGCTACACGGCGTGTGCATACACTCCACGGGGAAAGTCAACGACGTTCCCAAACGCTGCGCGGGGCTCGGCGTACGGGGTCTGGACAGTCGAGTCGCCTTTGCACCCACCAAGCGGAGATCCAGTCATGTCGGACGAAACCTTCAAAGAACAATCGCTGCAGTATCATCGTGAGCCCAAGCCGGGTAAATTGGAGATTGTTCCCACCAAGTCCATGGCCACCCAGGCGGACCTCGCCAAGGCCTACTCGCCGGGTGTGGCACACGCGTGCGAGGCGATCGTCGCAGACCCGGGCGAAGCGGCCAATCTGACGGCAAGGGGCAATCTGGTCGGGGTCATCTCCAATGGTACGGCCGTACTCGGGCTGGGTAATATCGGCAGCCTGGCGTCGAAGCCGGTGATGGAAGGCAAAGCGGTTCTATTCAAGAAATTCGCCAATGTCGACGTCTTCGACCTGGAGATCGACGAGCGCGATCCCGACAAACTGGTCGAGATCATCGCGGCGCTGGAGCCTACCTTCGGCGGCATCAATCTGGAAGACATCAAGGCGCCGGAGTGCTTCGTCGTCGAGCGCAAACTCCGCGAGCGGATGAACATTCCCGTATTCCATGATGATCAGCACGGCACCGCGATCGTCGCGGCTGCAGCGGTCTACAACGGCCTGCGCATCGTCGGCAAAAAGATAGAGGATGTCACCTTGGTGGTGTCGGGCGCCGGTGCTGCCAGCCTTGCCTGTACCGATCTGGTTATGAGTATGGGCTTGCGCCGGGAGAACATCTTTATCTGCGACAGTCTCGGGGTGATCTTCAAAGGCCGGATTGCGGGTATGAACGAGTACAAGGAAAAGTATGCGGTCGAGACCGACAAGCGCACGCTCAGCGAAGCCGTCGCGGGGGCCGACATCTTTTTCGGCTTGTCCGCGCCGGGGGTTCTGTCGGCCGAGGATGTGAAGACGATGGCCAGAGATCCGCTGATCCTGGCCATGGCCAATCCGATCCCGGAGATTTTACCCGAAGTCGCGCTGGCGGCGCGCCCGGATGCGATTGTCGCGACCGGCCGTTCCGACTACCCCAATCAGGTGAACAACGTGCTGTGTTTTCCCTTCGTCTTTCGCGGGGCACTGGACTGCGGGGCCTCTACGATCAACGAGGAGATGAAGATCGCATGTGTCAAGGCGATCGCCGATCTGGCGACGCACGAATCGAGCGCCGAGGTCGCCAAGGTTTACGCCGGAGAAAAGCTAAAATTCGGCCGTGACTATCTGATCCCCAAGCCCTTCGATCCGCGACTCATCGCCAAGTTGCCGATTGCCGTGGCGAGGGCGGCGATGAAGAGCGGCGTAGCGACCCGGCCCATCGAAGACATGGGCGCTTACAAGGCGAAACTCAACGGCTACGTCGTGCGATCGCGAGTTTTTATGACGCCAATGGTCGAGGCGGCCAAACGCTCGCTCAAACGCATCATATACGCCGAAGGCGAGAACGCCGATGTGTTGCACGCGGTGCAGTCCGCGGTGGATGAGCATCTGGTGGAACCGGTTCTGCTGGGTCGGCCCGGCGCCGTGCAGGAGAAGATCGATGCCTTGGGTCTACGGTTGAAGCTCGGCGACGACGTTGAACTGATCGATCCCGAGCGGGCCTGTTTGCGGCCGGAACTGCTGGAGAAGTTTCACTATATCGTCGGCCGTAAAGGCGTGCCCCTGGAAGCGGCGGAAAAGCAATTGCGCTCCAGTAACACCTCGCTTGGCGCGATGCTGTTGAACATGAACGAGGCCGATGCCGTCATTTGCGGCAAGGTCGGCCGCTTCGCGGATCACCTGCGTACGGTCATGGACGTCGTAGGCACCGGCGCCGAGAACGAATGCATTTCGTCGTTGTCAACCGTCATCACTCAGGAGGGTCCCATCTTTCTCGCCGATTGCTTTATCAACGTCGACCCGAGCTTGGAACAGATCGTCAGAATCACCAGGATAAACATCGAGAAGGTCGAGCGCTTCGGGATCACGCCGCGTGTCGCTTTGTTGTCGCATTCTAACTTCGGCAGTTCCACTGCGCCCTCGGCAGTTAAGATGCGCAAAGCCTCGGCGATCCTGCGCGAGGCTTTGCCCGATGTGCAGATCGACGGCGAGATGCACTCGATGAGCGCCATGAACCGGATCGACCGTGAAGCCGCGTACGCCCATACGACGCTGCGCGACGACGCCAATCTGTTGATCTGTCCTGATCTGGACTCTGCCAACATCGCACTGGGTTTGCTCAGGACCCGGGCGAACGGCCTGTTGGTAGGGCCGTTCCTGTCGGGTCTGGCGCGGCCGGTGCATATCCTTATTCCGTCGGTCACGGCGCGCGGTATATTCAACATGACCGCCCTGGCGGCGGGCGATCTGGTGCGCATAGACGAGGAGAGCTAGACATAATGTCTAGCCCTCGTCCACGGTCGCTTCAAACGAGATCATCCGGCCTGAGGTTGCCGCTTATTTTTACGCGACGGCGGCGAGATTTCCGAGCTAAGCTTGTGATCACCTGACACGTTGTTCTCGAGCGAGAATCGCGCCGCCAGCGGAGGGAACTCTACGGGTTCCCGGTCACGCCTATGATAACAGCGGAGATAGGTCGGCCCGTTCAGGTGCCGGCCCCTTTCCCGCGGATTTTGGTGTTTTCCAGGAGGAGTCCAAGATGACTGAAAGCCCGCGATTCGAGCCGTGGAAGACGCTGATCTATTACGCCAAGGCCGGTGACCGGAGTGAACTCGAGGCCTTTGTTCTGGCCATCGGGCCGAGCGACACCTTCCGCGCCCTGTTGCGCCTGGACCCGGCCGAGCGGGAACTCGTCCTCACCACGCTGTCACCTGCGGAAGCGGCAGAGATCATGGAGGAGATCCCCGGCGAGCACGCGGCCGACTTCATCGAGCAGTTGCCCACCAGTGACGCGGCTTCCATCGTTGATGCCATGGAGAGCGCCGAGCAGGCTGACGTGCTGGCGGGTATGAGCACGGCGGATGCAGACGCCATCCTTGCGCGGATGGACCCGAAGCGAGCGGCGGATGCCCGCGTCCTGATCCAGTATCCAGCGGACACGGCGGGCGGCCTGATGGTAACCGAGTTTCTAGCCTATCCGGAAGCCGCGACCGTGCGCGATGTCCTGGACGGGCTCAGCGACTGGGCGGAAACGCAACCCAACGAGGAGGCGCACGTGTTTGTCGTGTCGTCTACGGGCATCCTCATCGGTGGTCTCGATCTGCGGGGGCTGGTGCTGTCGCGCCGCACTACGCCGCTCAGCGAGGTCGTCCACCCATCCCGCTTCGTATCGGTTAACGCCACCTTGGACGAGCTGGACAATCTGTTCGATTGTCACCAACTCGCCTACGTGGCCGTGGTCGACGACCACCAGAAGCTGCTGGGAGTACTGCGTCGCGACGACCTGCGTCAGGCGTTGCAGGAGCGCGCGGACGCCGACTACCTGAAATCCCAGGGCATCGTGGGCGGCGACGAGATCCGCGCCATGCCGGTGCTGACGCGAGCGCGGCGGCGCCTCTCCTGGCTCAGCCTCAACATCTTTCTCAATGTCATCGCCGCCAGCGTCATTGCCCTGTACGAGGACACCCTGAGCGCGGTGATCGCCCTTGCCGTGTTCCTTCCCATCGTCTCGGACATGAGCGGTTGCTCGGGTAACCAGGCAGTAGCGGTTAGCATGCGCGAACTGTCACTGGGTATCGTCAAGCCCTACGAAGCCGCACGGGTCTGGTTGCAGGAAATCTCCGTCGGGATGATCAACGGTCTGGTGCTCGGGTGCCTGATCGCGGCGGCGGCCTGGCTTTGGAAAGGCAACCTTTACCTTGGCCTGGTCGTGGGTGTCGCCCTGGCCTGCAACACGCTGGTGGCCGTATCGCTGGGTGGTACGGTGCCGCTGTTGCTGAAGCGCTTCAAGGTGGATCCCGCGGTGGCGTCCGGGCCGATACTAACCACGGTCACCGACATGTGCGGATTTTTCCTGGTGCTTGCCCTGGCCACCCTCATGTTGCCGAAACTCACCATGGTTTGACGCCGAAATGCCGTGCTTTATGACGTGGTCAGGTGCCGCCCGCTTCGCGATGATAGAAATCGTCCGGTGCGCAGCAGTTCTCCGTAACACGCTGGTATCGATCAATTCGATATTAACGTCCGATAATATTCGCTTGTGTTCCGCGCCATTCAAAGCCGAAGATTAGGGGCAAGCTTCGTCATCTTGATCATCTACAGGTCAGGAGCCGCGAGGTCCTGCGAGGCGACGTGCCCGTTCTTGAGGAGAGCAATCGGTGATCTCGGTCAAGGTTTATATGAAGACGTCCAACGAACCGCTCAAACGCACGCCGGTCGTGCTGCGCATCGATGCGGACGGTTCGGAGACGCCGCCCGTCCTGACCGACCGAACGGGGGTGGCGCGCTTCGATCTGCCGCCGGTCAGCGGCAAGGTGCTGGTGTCGGGCGTGGAGCGTTTTCATGGCCGGCTGGATGGCGAAATCGTTGTCGCATTATGGTCGATCACCCAATCCGGTAACGCGTCCGAAGGTACGCTAGGGGAGTTTCCCTCCGGCAGCAACGCCTACCCTGGTATGCAGACCCGCGGGCTCGAGGTCGCCGGGCGCGAGATCCTAACCGATAGCGAAGGCTATCTGGTCGACCCGGCGGACTGGTCCGAGGCCTTTGCCCGGCAACAGGCCGCCCGGGAAGACCTGGTGCTCAACTCCGAACACTGGGAAGTGATCCGGTACTTGCGCGAGTACTTTTCCCGACACGGCTCACAGGCCAGCGTGCGCGACATGATCAAGCACTTTCGCGGTGTTTGGGGCGGCGACAAGGGGAACAGCCGTTACCTCCACCGACTGTTTCCGCGCGGCGGGCCGCAGAAGCAAGGCAACCGCCTGGCGGGTCTGCTACGGACCAAGGGCGAGCACTGATCACTGCTCGCGCAGCAGCGGGAGCGCATATCACCTCACCACGAGTTGATCGAAACGGGCTTTAAGGTCCGGCGCCATGCTCGGCACCGCGCCGAACGGCGCGTCCGTGCGACACCGTTGCAAGGCCAGGTTGCCGACCCCCGCCCGCGCCAGGCGGAGCAACAACGCCTCGAGCCGGGCGGCAGGCAGCAATTCCGGCTGTACCGTGACGCGGATCTCATGCTGCACCCCGCTGGCCAGTAGATGCCCCAGACTCGTCCATGCCGCCGTGCCGCTCGCTTTGGCCGACGTCAGCTCGGGGTAGTGTTCAGGTGCCGCCTTGATATCCAGTCCGACCCAATCGAGCTGCGGGAGCAGCTTAGCGAGCCGCGCGGGATAGCACCCGGCGGTGTGCAGACCGACCTTGAAACCCAGGGCGCGAACCTCTGCAATGGCCGTAGCGAGGCCGCGTTGCAAGGTCGGTTCGCCCCCGGAAAACACCACCGCGTCCAACAGGCCCCGGCGGCGTTCGAGGAATGCCAGGACGTCGTGCCAGGCCAAACGCGGTGCGGTGCCGGCCGCAAGCAGGTCGGTGTTATGGCAGTAACGACACCGCCACGGGCAACCCTGGCAAAACACCACTGCCGCGAGTTCACCCGGATAGTCGATAGTGGTGAGCGGCGTCAGACCACCCACCCGTATCCATTGCGACATCAGTCGGCCGTCGGCTCTCGCGTCGTCGCCGGATGTTCCCTGAAGTAGACACGGTCGGCGTGCTCCGACTTTTTGCCGGGGTTCCAGGCCGAGACCGGGCGGTGGTAGCCCATTACCCGGGTCCAGACCTCGCAGCGGGTGCGCTCGTCGTCGCGCAGTTCAGTGGCGGCAGTCTGCATGGTTGCGGTTCTCCTGTGTTTTATTGGCCAACAGTTCGGCGTCGCACTTGGGACAGAACTCGTGCTCGCCGGCGAGGTAGCCGTGGCGGGGGCAAATGGAAAAGGTCGGCGTCACCGTGATGTAGGGCAGGCGAAAGTTCTCCAGCGCGCGCCGTACCAAGCGTTTGCAGGCTTCGGTACTGGAGACCTGCTCGCCGAGATACAGATGCAGCACCGTGCCGCCGGTGTACTTGCGCTGCAGTTCGTCCTGCAGCTCCAGGGCGTGAAAGGGGTCGTCGGTGTAGCCCACCGGCAGCTGCGAACTGTTGGTGTAGTACGGCGCGTGCGGCGAGCCCGCCTGCACGATCGCGGCGAAGCGTTTGCGGTCTTCCTTGGCGAAGCGGTAAGTCGTTCCTTCGGCGGGCGTGGCCTCCAGGTTGTACAGATGCCCAGTGTCCTCCTGGAACTCGACCATGCGCGCGCGCACGTGGTCGAGCAGGCGGCACGCCAGCGCATGCCCGTCGGGTGTCGTGATGTCGTGCCCGTCGCCGGTAAAGTTGCGGATCATCTCGTTGAGGCCGTTGACCCCGATGGTGGAGAAATGGTTGCGCAGCGTCCCCAGATAGCGCTTGGTGTAGGGAAACAGCCCGGCATCCATGTGTCTGGCGATTTCCTTGCGCTTGATCTCGAGGCTGTTGCGGGCGAGTTCCAGCAGCTGGTCCAGACGCCGTAGCAGACCCGCCTCGTCGCCCGGATACAGGTACCCGAGGCGGGCGCAATTGACGGTGACCACGCCCAGCGACCCGGTCTGTTCGGCCGAGCCGAACAGACCATTGCCGCGCTTCAGCAGTTCGCGCAGGTCGAGCTGCAGCCGGCAGCACATGCTGCGCACCATGTTCGGCTGCAGTTCCGAATTGAGGAAGTTCTGGAAATAGGGGAGTCCGTATTTCGCGGTCATCTCGAACAGGCGTTCGGCGTTTTGTGATTCCCAGGGAAAATCCCGGGTGATGTTGTAGGTTGGTATGGGGAAGGTGAACACCCGTCCTTTGGCGTCGCCCGCGGTCATCACCTCGATGTAGGCGCGGTTGATCAGGTCCATCTCGGGTTGCAGATCGCCGTAGGTGAACGGCATCTCCTCGCCGGCGATCACCGGGACCTGGGCGCGCAGGTCTTCGGGACACACCCAGTCGAACGTCAGATTGGTAAAGGGGGTTTGCGTCCCCCAGCGTGACGGCACGTTGAGGTTGTAAATCAGCTCCTGAATATACTGTTTCACCTGGGCGTAGCCGAGCCGGTCAGTTCGTACATAGGGTGCCATGTAGGTGTCGAAGGAGCTGAAGGCCTGCGCGCCCGCCCACTCGTTCTGCAGAGTGCCGAGGAAGTTGACGATCTGCCCGACCGCCGACGACATGTGGCGTGCCGGTGCCGACTCCACCTTGCCCGGTACACCGTTAAGACCTTCGGCCAGCAAGGTACGCAGGGACCAGCCGGCGCAATAGCCGGACAACATGTCCAGATCGTGGATATGGATGTCGGCATCGCGATGGGCACGGCCGATCTCTGGCGGGTATACATGGTTCAGCCAGTAGTTGGCGATCATCTTGCCGGAGGTGTTGAGCACTAGGCCGCCCAGCGAATAACCCTGATTGGCGTTGGCATTGACCCGCCAGTCCGCTTGATCCAGGTACTCGTCCACCGAGGCGGCGACATCGACCAGAGTACGCCGGTCCGAGCGCAGGCGACGGTGCTGCTCGCGGTACACGATGTAGGCGCGGGCGGTGGCGAAATGATCGGCGCTGATCAGGGTGTGCTCGACGGTATCCTGGATGCGCTCGATATCGGGCACTTCGCCAGGCGCGCAGCGATGCGCCAACACTTTCACCACCTGGGCCGTCAAGCGGCGCGCTTCCCGATTGCCGAACTCGCCGGTGGCCGCGCCGGCCCGGGTGATGGCGGATTGGATCTTGTCGGCGTCGAACGCGGTTTCGCGGCCGTCTCGTTTTAACACCCGCGAGGGCAGCTGTAGCAGGGCAGGTGAGTTGCTAGACATGCGTCAATCTCCGAACCGGGTCAATCCCTATATGTAGTAGAATATAGCAAATGAAAACACAATATATAGCTAAATATACGTGATCTAGATCAAGTCGGATCAACGCATTCTCGGTTAACCGGGGCGTCGTTCGTCCGCTGCCGGCACCGGGTGTTGACGAGCGTTCTGCCCTGAAAACCCGCCGTAGCCGCGCTTGAGCGGGGGCGCTTTGTTCACCAGCCAGGATGATTGAAGTAGCGTGGGTATTGGTCCAGTGCCGACCGCATTGTCGAAAGTCCTTGCTCCGAATCGGGATCGGCCTTGATCGCGGCTGCGCTCTCGGCTAGGCGCCCGATCAGGATGTGCAGGTTGGCATCGGCTTGCGGTTCCAGGCGGCAATGCGTCACTATGAATTGGATGCTTTCATCGACCGCGCCCGTCAGCTTTTCCGCCTTCGCGGCGTCGAGCGCGCCGGAGGCTTTGGTGTGGCGCATCGCCTCGTCAACGGCGGTGCGGATGCGCTCCATGCCTTCACGCAATGGCGCGTCGGTATTCCAGCGCTGACCGCGGTTGCGCTCCAGTTCATGGGTTTGTTGATTGGCATGCTGATGTGAGTCCTGTCCATGCCCATCGCCGGTGTGCTCCGCGGCGGTTTGTGCATATGGCAGTGTGTGGAACGTGAGGCTGACAGCGAGCGCCAGCAACCTCGTCCGTCGGGTTGGTGAATGGGACATTTCAGTACTCCGCAATTCGTGGATTGAAAAGAAAGCTCGAGCTGGCTCTGCCGCGACATCGGCCCGCAGGCGCCCGGCGACGCGTAAACGCTGTTCGGGTCAACCAGGGTCAAGCGAAACCTCGACCTTCGCCTGCCTCTTCGTGAGTCACGCCGTCGCGGATGTGGTAGATCCGCTTGAAGGTGGGGATGATCTTCTCGTCGTGGGTCACGACGATGATGGCGGTTTCGAATTTGTTCGCCATGTCGTTGAGGATCTGGATGACAGTCATGGCGCGTTGGGAATCCAGCGGCGCGGTGGGTTCGTCGGCAAGGATCACGGGCGGGCGATTGACCAGCCCACGGGCGATCGCCACCCGCTGCTGTTCGCCGCCCGAGAGTTGTGACGGCATGGCACGGGCGCGATGTCGCACATCCAGTGCGGCGAGCAGATCCAGTGCCGTGGCGCGTGCTTCGGCATTGGGTAAGCCGGCCAGCATGGGCAGCAGCGCGACATTGTCGGTGACGTCGAGAAAAGGAATCAGATAGGGCGCCTGGAATACGAAGCCGATCTTGTCCCGCCTGAGTGCGCGCAAGTCGCGGACCTTCCAGCCGTCGTCGTAGATGGTCTCATCACCGAGGACCATACGCCCAGCCGTGGGGTTGATCACCGCGCCCAGGCTCTTGAGCAGGGTGCTCTTGCCCGAGCCGGATGGGCCGATGAGACCGACCACCTCGCCCGGCGCGACGTTCATGTCCACGCCCCTCAGGGCGTCTACCGCGGTGTCGCCCCCACCGTAACGTTTTCTCAGGCCCTCGATCCGGATGCCTTTGCCGCTCATTTCAGCCTCCTATGGCCTCGGCCGGATCGACCTTCAGGGCCATGCGAATGGCAACCACGCTCGCGAGCACGCAGATCAGCATCACGATAAAAAAGCCGGCAACGGAATCAAACGGCATCAGCAGCACGTACTTGGGGAACAGCGGCGCGGCAAAGGTGGCGGTGATCTTACCCACCGCAAAGCCGAGCAAACCCAGCGCCAGGGACTGCTGCACGATCATCCCGGCGATGGTTCGGTTGCGGGTGCCGATCAGCTTCAGCACCGCGATCTCGCGGATCTTGTCCATGGTCAGCGTGTAGATGATGAAGGCGACGATGGTGGCACTGACCACGGCAAGGATCACCAGAAACATGCCGATCTGTTTGGACGACGTGGCAATGAGCTTGCCGACCAGAATCTGCTCCATCGCCACCCGGTCGTAGACCTGCAGGCGTTTCCAGCGTTCGATAGGGGCAGCGACCTCATGCGACAGGTAACCGGGTTTCAGCTGAACCAGGATGGCATTGACGTAGTTGTTGCTGGTCTGCGAATCGAGTACGGCATCCAGCAGGCCCGGTACGCCGGGTCGGTCGAATGCCGGATTCGCGCCGCTGCGCCGCCGTTGGGCGAGGATGGTGTCGTTGTCCTTGAGGAACTGCGCCTCCTGCGCGTCCTTCAACGGGATGAAGACCATCGGGTCGCCGCTCGACGACACCATGCGCCGGGTCAGACCGACTACGGTAAAGCGATTGCGGCGGATCTGGATGCGCTCGCCTAGTTCGAAGCCGGCCGCGACATCGGCCACGGCTTCGTAGTGCCCACGTGTGATCTGTCGGCCGGCAACCAGATACGGCGGCCACCCGGGGCCGATAGGTTCACCACCGACAATACCGGTCACCATGGCGCGTACGTCCCGTTTGCCCTGGCGAACCTGCATGGTGAGGTAGGTGACATTGGCCGCGCGAGCCACGCCGGGCATGGCCAAGACGCCGCGCCACAAGTCGTCATATACGCTGGACGATTCGGCGTAGGGGCCGAGCGTGTTCTGCTGCACCACCCACAGATCGGCACCGCTGTTGTCGAGCAGGACCTTGGCGTCGTCGACCATCCCCCGGTAGACCCCGGCCATGGTCAGCGTGACGCCGATCAACAGCCCCAGCCCGACACCGGTGAACACGAACTTTCCCCACGACTGGAGGATGTCGCGTCCCGCCAAGCTGATCATGACGATACCCCGGGCAGACGCTCGACCACCTGGACGCGGCTCTTGCCGGTGAGAGCTGTTTCGCTGTAGACAACCACCTGGTCACCCGGCTCCAGCCCTTCGCGTACCTGCACCTGGCCATCGAGATCGTGCGCACCCAGGCGAACCGGGGTGAAGCGCAGGTCATTCCCGCTAATCTGCCAAACGCCCAGTTGACCGTCCATGCGGTGCACGGCCGCATTCGGGATCACCGGTGCAGCGGGCAGGGCCGCGAGGCGCACCGTGACCTCGGCCAGTTCGCCCAGCGGCGGCAACGGCTGAGGCAGGTTTTCGAACACCACCTTGGCGAGGGACTCCTCAGTCACCGCGTCGGCCAGTGGCTCCATCCGCAATATGCGTCCGGGCAGGGTCTGGCCGGTGCGTGAGCGCAGCGCCACGGCGGCCGGTAACCCAGCTTCCAGGCCGGATGCGCTCAGCTGGTCGAAGCGTGCGTTGATCCACAGGCTTCGCGGGTCGATGAGTTCGACCACCGCTTGTCCGGCGACCATGGTCGTACCCGGATCCGCATCACGCGCCACCACTAAGCCAGCCACCGGGGCAATCAGCTTCAGGTTGTCTCGCTGAGCGATCAGGGCCTCGCGGTCGGCGCTTACCCGGGACAGGTCCTCGCGCGCCGCGTCGAGCGCCGCGTCGGTGACCTTGAGCTCCTGTCGCTTGGCGGCGACTGTTTCCTCGCTGGCCAGGCTCCGGGTCAGCAGCCGCTCATGACGGCGGGCTTCGGCTTTGGCGTAGGCTTGACGGGATTCGGCTTCGCGCAGCACCGCCGCCGCGCGCCTGACTGCTGCGTCCTGGGCGCGGACGCGATCGTCCATATCCACGGGGTCCATCTCGCCAAGCAATTGCCCTGCCGTCACCGCATCGCCGACGTCCACGTCCAAGTGCATGACCCGGCCGGCAATAGTCGGACCGATCTTGTAGGTGTGACGGGCCTCCACCGTGCCAATCCCAAACCGGGACGGTGTAACGGGTTTCGCTTCCACGGTGACCACGATCACCGCCACCGGCGCCAGCGGACCCGAGCGCAGTGCCACGTAGACAAACAGAGCCAGCAGCGGCACGAGGACCGCCGCCAGTGTCAACGTTCGGCCCTGCAGTGGCAGACCTTTCACGGCTCGCTCCTGACAGCGCGACGATAGATAGCGAACACGGCCGGGGCCTGAGTGCGCATGCGCGCCACGTCGCCCGCGAGCAGTGCCTGCATCACCAACCCCTGGATGGTGCCGATGAACAACAACACGGCGTTGTCGATGTCCAGGCCGGCGGCTAGTTCGCCGTTTTGCCTGCCCTGTTCCATCAGGGCGCGCAGACGATCGCCGTAGTGCTGGAGCAAGGATCTGGCTACGCGCTTGGCTGGCGTTTCCTCGGCGCGCTGCAGCTCGCCGAACAGCATCCTTGGTACACCGGGGTGCTCGACAATGAAATCGACATGCGTCATGAAGGCCGCCTCCAGTGCCTCCAGTGGGTTGTCGGCGGACGCCGCTGCCTGTTCGACTCGGGTCAGCAGCCGTTCTGCCACCCAATCCATCACCGCTTGCAGAATCGCGGCCTTGCTGGGGAAGTGACGGAACAGGGCCCCTTGCGTTACCTGCATGCGTTTGGCGATGGCCGCAGTAGTGATTTCACTGGGATTTTGCTCGGCGGCCAGGGCGATTACGGTCATGACGGTCAGTTCACGCCGTTGGTCGGCCGGGAGATGTCTGGTGTCAGTGGTCATGGATCAAGTGCCGATAGATAGTAACTGATTACTATCTTCTTCCGCGAAACGAGATATGTCAAGTGGAAGAATGGCGAAAATCACGGGCGCACGCCGGTAAGCTGGAATGCGTGAATACGCATGCGGCGACAATCTAGACATGGGCGATGAACCGCCAGCCCAATAGGGTCAGGGAACCAACCTTCGGTTCAGCTTCACCGACCTGCCGAGGCGTCCAACCGGCTATGCGTTGCCGGGACGGTCGGCGCTGCGACCGCGATTGCTGCGGGGAATTTTCGACGCCACCGCCGGGTTCGGGAGTAAAAGCCGTGACGCTTACAGAAGCTGCGGGTGTTGTCGCAAGCCGCCTTGTCATATCGATCATGACGATACGCCAAGCCAAAAAAAACCGTTGTACTTCGTTACTGCGATCCGGATATCGTGGCGTGCGAATCCGCCCGTGCGCGACTTCCATAGCGCCGGCGAAGCGCGGAGTTCGCCCGCGCGCCAATGAGCAGGCGATACCGTTTTTCCGGGCCGGCTTTTCCGTCTACGATAGGTAAACGGGACTGGACCGGCCACACAAAGGAGCAAATTCCGTGATTACCGCACGCGTTTATGA
>CBDUNM010000139.1:0-13428 GCA_965368585.1 uncultured Chromatiales bacterium
CCTACGAATCAATCCGGCGTTGGTGCCTAAAGCTCGGACCTGGATTCCGTAACAGACTCAAGCGCCGTGAAGGCCAGCTCGGCGACAGCTGGCATATCGACGAAGTCTTCATCACCATACGCGGGCAGGTGCATTACCTTTGGAGAGCCGTCGATCAGGACGGTGATGTGATCGACATCCTCGTACAACGAAGACGTGATGAACCACCAGGCCAAAGTGCTGCTCGATCACATCGAAAGAAATCATCAGGGCGTAGGAAATCGGTTGCTAGAGCCCTGTGCTTAATGTCCCGCCCGGCCTGTGATAACGTACATCGCCGCGGACGCCTTGTAGGAATGCTCAATTTTTACTACCGTGAAGCAGCTTGAAAATGCACGTTCCAGTTTTTGTACCATACGGGCTTCCGCTCGAGCTGATCCATTCACGTCTCTTCGGCTGGCTTGAGATGGACGAGCTTCCTGGCGATCTTCCTCGGGACCAAATGGATAAGATGGTGACGGCGTGGGCTGACGAGCCAAACGGCATTGGATAGGCGCGCCTGAGTGCGGTAGAGAACTCGATACTCTCACGAATCGGTAGTATTGTAGAATCAATCAGCATAAATTCACGGCGGCACCGTGATCGTCACACGATATACTACGTTGCTGATATTTCATTGCCGATTATTATCTTGACAATACGGGGAAACCGGCGGCGGTGACATCTGGATTTGCGCATGGTCATCCGTATAGAGTGCCTATAATCCGGTTGAGCTGACAATACCTTGCAAGAATTCTTACGACGGGCTCAATCATGACTACAAGAGCGCAGGTGCAAACGACGGTTCGTACACTGCTTGATTCCCAGGCTCAAGGGGTCTTGGCAACTCAGCATGACCGTCAGCCCTACACCAGTCTGATGGCATTCGCCGCTACGCCGGACTTGCGGGAAATCGTCTTCGCGACTTATCGGGCAACCCAGAAACACGCGAACCTGCTGGCAAATCCCTGCGCCTCTTTGCTCATCGACAATCGCACCAACACGGCGGTCGATTTTCGCGAAGCCTTGGCCATCTCTGCGCAGGGCAAGGTCAGTGAGGTAGATGAGTCGCGTTACGACGAGCTGCAACAGCTTTATCTTCGCAAACACCCGGAGCTGTCCGGTTTCGTCGCCGCCGGCGACTGCGCTCTGCTGCAACTGGGCGTAGAGTGTTATTGCGTCGTCAGTCAATTCCAAAACGTTGTTAAGTTACAGATGCCATGACTGACGTTCCCCTTGCGACGCGTAAAAATCCGCGCTGTGTGGACAACACTTTTTCCGTTCACGAACCCCTAACCCAACGGAGTGTTCATCATGAACCGGTACATCCACCTGTCGGAAACTGCGAGTTTCGATGGCGTTCGCCTCAACCCAAAATACTCACGCGGCCTGTTGATGACAGTGTTTCGGTAAACCGCCTAAACGTTTCCGGCAACAAACGGATCGATCTCGGCAAGTCGTTGGTTCCAGACTTGACGGAAAAAGTAGAACGTTGCATTTGCCTCGATGATTTCGCTCTCCATGAAAATATATTCGGTGACAATTAAGATTATCCACAGACAAATAATGTGCTGCACGGCTCTGCTTTTCGCAACGGCGTGGTCAAGCAGACTGACTGCAGGTGCGCTGCCGACAAGCGATCTGCTCGATCATGAGGCCCGTCTTTTGGCGAGTGACGAAGTTGTGCATCTGAAAAGGCCTACGGTGGCAAAGTGGTGCTCGTCGAGAACACTGCCAGCAAGTGCGGTTATACGGACCAGTACGAGGGACTAGAGATGCTGCACGAGACCTACGGTGCGGTGGGGCTGTTCGTTCTTGGGTTGCCGTCAAACGTCTTTTCCGGGCAGGAGCCTGGAACAGAAAAGCATATACAGAACTTCTGTCGTTTGACCTACGGTGTGAAGTTCCCGATGTTCGCTAAGACCAGCATGAAAATGGGTTCGGCTGATCCGATTTTTGCCGGCCTAGCCGAATCCGTGGGACGCTACCCTGAGTGGAACTTTCACAAGCATTTGATGGGCCGCGATGGGCGGTTGGTCAACGATTATCGGGACTCCACCTCGCCCGGAAGCAATAGCCTTGTGAAGGCGATAGAGGTCCCGTTATGACAGCTGCTACCGCTAACGACACTTGGAGCCGCGAACGATCTTGGCTTGGCTACGCGGGTTTGGTGCCGTTTATCGCCTGTGTTGCGCTGCTACATGCGGTCGATGATCCTGCCCAAACCAAGGTCGTGGAGGATGCTCTACGTTACTACGCCGCGGTGATTGCTAGCTTCCTAGGCGCGGTGCATTGGGGCGTAGTGGCGACAGATCCCGAACATCGGCGCGCGCGCTTACGGTGGGGTGTCATGCCGTCGATAGTTGCCTGGGTGCTGCTGCTCTTGACCGCCAAAACGGCATTCTACGGATTCGCACTGCTGTTTGCCGTGATCCTCGTGGTCGACTGGCAGCTCTTACCGCTTCCAGATCCGCGTTACCGGCAACTTCGCCTTCGACTTTCGATCGTGGTCATACTGACGTTGCTGATCGCCGCGCTGACTACTTCGCAGATGGCGGCGTAACTGCGCTCCACGCTAGGGTCTGCCTGGTCGATGCAGATGTCGGTGACCAGCGAGCGGCCTTCGATTCTGCACGGGGTCGGTTTTCCCACGGACGTTGCTCATGAACACGATTCCTGTATCCAGGATGGATGCCCAAACCAAAACTTTGCCAACGCCTACCGATTTTTCGCGCAAATGAGTTGTCTCTGCTCTGTTTCAGAGACAATCGTTTGACTGTGTCGTCGCAGCAGCCGTCCCAGGGTCGATTGAAACAAGAGGCCGTTTCGCGCCATTCGACGTCGTTCAGTAACACAGGTCGCTGACCGAATTAAGCTACTGACGTGCACAAACCCTAAGGAAATTGCTGGATACGAACTTTTATCCTGAATGCTCGTCCTACGGGTTGTGCTCATCTGGATAACCAACATCACGGCGAACACCAAAGCAAACCATTCTTTTAACACTAAGGAAATCGATACATGAAAAATTTGGTAGTAACTGTCGCCGCAAGTTCCATGTTCCTTGTTGCCTCCGCGATTGCTGGAGGCTACGGCGTGGTCACGGACGGCAATAAGCAGGTTGCACAGCAGCAGGTGCCAGCGGCATCGATGGACATCGTAGACACCGCCGTAGCGGCCGGAAGTTTTGCGACGCTGGTCCAGGCCATTCAGACAGCCGAACTCGTGGACACCCTGAAAGGTGAAGGCCCGTTCACCGTGTTTGCACCGACCGACGCGGCTTTTGCCAAGCTTCCCCCGGGTACGATGGAAGCGCTGCTTAAAGACAAAGCGAAGCTGACCAAAGTGCTCACCTACCATGTCGTACCTGGTGAAATGGATGCGGCCGCAGTCATGCAAAAGCAGGATTTGGTCACGGTTGAGGGATCAGACTTAGCGGTATCCGACATCAAGATCAGCAAAACCGACATATACACATCCAACGGCATTATTCACGTCATAGACGAAGTACTTATCCCGGCCACCTAAGCGCCCTCTACTTTAGGTTTGGCTCAAGGGGCAGGGATGCCCCGCTAGCGATTTGACTAGCGCAGCAACGTCAGGCGCCCTAAAACCACGTGCAATACAAACGCGTCAAAATCCCTCGCTACAAAGACTCGCTGCAGGATATCGGTTGCGTAGCCAAAGGATATATCCGAAGATCGAGCCTGTATGTCGCACCAGTGTCTGGGATGATCGCGCCGGCCACGTGCGCCACTCCAGGTTATTTCGTAGCGGCGATTCAACAGTGACCAACCCACCGGCCGATAGAGCAATGTCCGCGTTATTGACGTCAACCATTCCAAAAAACCCCACAGCGTCATGCTAAGCGGCTGGCAAAGGCGGCTTTCGCGTGTACTCGGTGCCTTAGGGGTCCTGGCGGCTATGCCTTTTTTTTTCTGGTTCGTGCTCGGCTGGTTCGACGTCGTGCCTTCAATGGTGGATACGTTCGGCGTAGAAGGGCTGCGGACGCCTGCCTCCATCACGGTAGGTGGCCTACTACTCGCCGCCATTGGATTTCACGATTTGTAACAGTCTCAACGGTACCAGCTGGTTGAGTTCGCAACCATGTTGATACTTTTGGTGGTTTTCTCAATGAGTATAGGAGGCGAAAAATGTTCAGGTTATCCGACTTCTTTATCCTGCTATCGGTCGCAGTATCGTTCGCGATTTCGGGTTTTCTTTGGTTCAACGGCTACCAAACCGAGGGGCTCTTCACGGCCATTTGGGTGCCGTCTATTCTAGCCTTCGGCATCTACTTCAAGTTGGCGGCGCTCAGCGCGAGGAGTGAGCAGAGATGAGCGAGAACATGCTGTTGTGGGTAGCGATATTCGTATTCGCCATGTTGGCGATCGGATTGGTACTGACGATCTTGGAGTTTCGCTACGGTCAACCCCGTCGCGAAGCCGACGCGGCGCGTGCGAAGGAAAACGCAGAAAAGGCCGGGCGAGCAGGTGCAACGTCCCGTTGAGCAAACGTGTCGGCCAAAATGCGGGGTAATTCGTATCTCTACGGTCCATGGTAGGCGTCGGCCGGGTGACCCCGGGTGATTGCTCACCCGGGATTCTCACGGATCCGGACTCATATTCCTTCGAAAGATGCGATTCGGTAGTCGGTGCTTCGTGCGTTTAGTGTCGATCTATGCAATTGCGAAGACCTCCCGGAACGTATACGCGCGATCGCACAGGCCGGCCAACATCGCCGGTGTCTGAAGCTCCCGACCGAACCGCAAACTGGCATGCGGTCGAATGAAGTTGTAATGAAAACCGGCAAGCTCAAGCTGCCGATGCAACCGCTTCTCCCAATGCGCATGCGTCGGACTGCGCCGGCGCAGGAAAGCGACCGACTGCCGGATCGTTAAATTGAGACGCTCTGTGTACGCGGTGTTCGCTCGCGTCGAATCCTCCGATGCTTCGAGCGCCTTCTCCAGTCGCCTGGTGGTCCCGATGACCGCTCGCTCTTCACTCGCGTAACGCCGTTATTGCGCCAAGTCTTCACCACACCTGCGCGTAGACGCAGGCAGCGCCGCCGCCCGGTTCAACCAACGGTCGACGGTGTGCCAACCGACGCCCTCAACCCGCGCAATCGCCGAACGGCTCATGCCTTCGACGCTCAACTGAGCGACGCCTTCGAAGATACGCGACGAACACCACAGGCCAAAGGTTGCCTTGTTCGTGCGCGTCGAAAACGTAGGCCCGCAACCGAGATACCGATAACGGCGTCGTCGACCGCACCGTACGCGAAAGGAGCCGTGGCTTGCGACTTTCGCCGCGTTGTCGGCGCTGCGATTACAGGATTCGCTGGGACATGATGGCCTAGCCGTAGCGAGTTCTCCGGATTAGGTGCCTGCTATACTTAATCTAAGTTCCTGAGTGTCGGCGTGTTTAGGCAACATCGCCAACAGCGTATGGCCGAAGCACCGGTAAGCTCAGCTAACCGTTTGCAAATACGAGAAAAATGATCCATACGCTTGGCATACCTCCAACTCGCCCTGCATGGCGTACTCACGCCTTCAAACCAGCGTCGTCGCGTGGAAGGGGAATATTTGCGGAGCACAAGGGCATTAGAAACGTGGCAGCAGGTGACGTGTGTCTGAAACATGAGGCAACGGTGTTCGCCTTCGGATTATGCTGACCA
The DNA here is from genome assembly GCA_965368585.1 of uncultured Chromatiales bacterium. Classification (GTDB taxonomy): domain Bacteria; phylum Pseudomonadota; class Gammaproteobacteria; order Chromatiales; family Chromatiaceae; genus JARRQB01. Next base: position 5,695 of record CBDUNM010000139.1, read on the forward strand.
TGGTCCGTACAGTTGACGAAACCGCAGATAGTGCCCTCCGGTTTGGCGCGCTCTCTCCGGGATCGCCCCGGTAACCTGCACACCCCGGGAGCGTTGTCAGCCGCTCCCGGGTTTTGTATCGCTTCGTGGCGTATGTGTGTACCTCAGCGCCCGCCCACGGTCCCGTCCCTGCGCTTGTCGGCGCCCCCCAGCAGCCTACGGTCGGTAACCTGGATGATGGAGAGGCCGCTGCCTTCCCCACCAAGCGGCGCGACAACATAGCTCCGAGCCTCCAGGGCCTCCACCAGGGCATCGCGGTCGAAGTCGATGGTCACACCGGGTATCGGTTCCTCAACCTCGGTGTTCGCCGTATTGCGGTTCAGATAGTGGGGGATGTTGATGGCCTCCTGAGGGTCCAGGCCGAAATCAAGCATGTTCATGAGCGACTGGGCGACGAAGCCGATAATGCGCGAGCCGCCCGGGGAGCCCGTCAGATGCGTGACCTCACCTCGGTTGTCGAGGACGATGGTGGGCGACATGGAGCTGCGCGGCCGCTTTTCGGGCTCCACGCGGTTGGCGATGGGATCGCCATTAATGTCGGTGGGCTCAAAGGAGAAGTCCGTCAGCTGGTTGTTGAGCAGGAAGCCACGCACCATGACGCCGTTGCCGAAGAAGCTTTCCACGGTGGTGGTCATGGACAGGGCGTTGCCCCAGCGGTCCACGATGGATACGTGGCTGGTGCCGCTTTCGATGGACGCGGGTTGCGGTGCCGCAGGGTCGAAATCGCCCGGCGGTGTACCGGGGGAGGCCGAGCCCATGTCGTTGGGTCCGATCAGAGCGGCCCGTCCTGCCAGGTAGTCCTTGTCGAGCATCCCCTCCGCGGGCACCGTCACGAAGTCGGGGTCACCGACGTAGAGATTGCGGTCGGCAAAGGCCAGCCGACCGGCCTGAGCGAACAGGTGCACGGTTTCCTCGTCCAGCGGCCCCAGTTCATCGAGGTCGAAGTTCTCCAGAATGCCCAGGATCTGTCCCACCGCGAGCGCCCCCGAGGACGGCGGACCCATGCCGCAGACGTCGTGCTTACCTCGGTACCGGATGCACACGGGCGGCCGTTCCACGACATCGTACTCCGCCAGGTCCTGCAGGGTCATATCACCGTCGCCGCTCGGATTGCGGTCCCCCTGCACCGCGGCGACGATGTCCCGGGCGATGCGGCCCGTGGAGAAAGCGTCCGCCCCGCGGCGTGCGATGTCCTTCAGGGTGCGTGCATAGGCCTTGTTGCGGACCCGGGCGCCGGCCGGCTTGGCGGTGCAGTCCGGGTTGGCGAAGTAGGCAAACGCGGTCGGGTCGCGGAAGAAGAGCCGATCGTCGCAGGAGTAATCTGGATCAGCCTCATTGAAGTCGAGCAGCTGGTTCACTTGGCGCTCGGTGCGTTCAGTCCGAGCGAAGCCCGTCTTCGCCAGGTGGATGGCCGGCACGAACAACCACCGCCACGGCAAGCGACCATAGCGCCGGTGCATGTATTCCATTATGCGCGGCACCCCCGGGACGCCTACGGACAGACCGCTCTGCCAGGCGTCGAAAAAGTCCAGCGATTTCCCGTCCTTTCGAAATCGTTCCTCGGTGGCTGCTGCGGGAGCCTTTTCCCGTGCATCGATAGTGGTCAGTTTGCCGGTTCGGGCGTGGTAGTAGACGACGAAGGCCCCACCCCCGATCCCACTCGCCTGCGGTTCAACCAAGCCGAGCACGGTCTGCACCGCGATCATCGCGTCCGTGGCGGTGCCGCCCACCCTGAGGACTATCTCTCCCGCTTTAGTGGCCAGCGGATTCGCGGTTACCACCATCTCACGTTTGGTGCTGACCGCTTGGGCGAGCTCTTGGCCCGTGTGGCTCCTGTGATCCTTCTGGCCCTTGGCCAAAGCCAGCGGTGAGGAACCAAGTATGAAGACGATAGCGATCGAAATTAGCCGGTTTCGCATGGCGAGCACTCCTCTCTTGTAAATTTATAGTTCTCTGCTGATTAATGGGAGGCTTTTACGGCTGAGCCTCCCGCTACCGGGCGCGTGGAACGTGCGGTATTGCTCGGATCCCCGGCTGCCCGACCGCGCCGCACGTCGGCCCGGTTCTGCGGATCCGGTCTGTGTGTGGCGGCGGTCCGCGCGGACCGTTGGGAATAAGCGTAGATTAATTCGATATCGATAGTGATAACTGTTCCGCAGTTTTTGCCGGGGGGCGAGCTGCGGTCCTATCTCAGACCTCGCTAACCGGGTTTTGAGAACATTCGTGTTTATGCCGAGTGGATTATCCGGTGCGAGGCACTTGCCTCCCCTGCCCCGCTTGGCTGGTGCCACACGGGAACGGTACTGACTGTTCGGCGCAAAGATCCCATGACAAATTCATCGGGAATGAATTTGGACAGCTCTAGCTGAACCACGAAGCGGGTGAGTATCGCGGATGATACGAGCCAATCGCGGGTGGTTGACTCTCGCTTGGGCACGAAAGCGGCCTGGCGGGCGATGGCAAATCGGCAGGATCGTCGATTTGCACGACCGCAGGTCGCCCGGAGAGTGGCGCACACGGGTGAGCATCGTGAATTACTCCGGGTGTCCTGGTCCAGCGAAAGTTTGCTTCCATACTTGGAGGGAATTGACTGGATAGTGCCAGTACAAGTCGGCATCTTCACAGCTTACACGCCGCACGATGACCACCTCTTGGGCATCAGGACACAACGAAAGCAATCGACGATCACAAGCGCCGTCGATACCAAAATATGTCGAGGCGCTCGGACTATGCCGCGCGTCTCAGCGCAGCGACTGGCAGGTGCTTCCTATCGCTAATGAACTCTTACTGAAGCTCGGGCTTCGAGTCACACCTCGTACGGCACGAAAGTACATGCCTAAACGCCCGCGGGGACAACCGCGTGGCGATCAACGAACTCCTCATGATAACGCACATCAATTCGAATAAGAGCGCCGCCGTGATCGATGCTTGGTTTATTTGGTGTTGGTCAACCCGGCGAAACTTATTGCGATTCAATTGGTTGCAACCGACTTTAGGGTGTGCCGCCGCCCAACGAGCTGAAATCGACAATAACTTAATGGTTTTGATTGAGTTTTCAGAATTCTAGCAACACTAAATGCACCAGGCACCCAGGTCGGCGACCATGTCGTGTGGAATTCTCGGAAGAGGGTCGACTTCGGTGAGGATCGCAACGTTTTCTGCGTGAGCAACGGTGGGAAATATTCGAGCAGGACAGGCTATTTTCGCTTTCTCCTCGCGGATTAGATTAAGCTCGTTTGCGTCGCAAACGTATGGGGCCTTTCGCCGTTTCAGGGTCCACTATCTGACCGCCCTGAAGAATCTCAAGATGACCACGATGATGAAGTCGACATGCAGCCATGCGTATCGGCTCCACTAGCCTACGCCACGTCGTTTCGTCTGAGGTTAGGTGGCGTGCCAGTTCACTGGGGCACATCGTCTTGTTTTCGCCCCGTTCGCCGAGCAGTGCCATTAGCTCAGTCTCCAATTGCCCGTCTTGCGGTTTCAGGCCGCGCTTGCGACATCGTTCGGAGCAGTAACGCACTTGCTCCCAGCAGGTCGACCACTTTTTACGCCAACCGAAGCGCCGACCGCATACGCGGCAGACCTTGGTATCTTTCATCCTAGAATCCTCAGTTGGACGGTCTCCATGGTGTGCCTCGCGTGGTGTCTGGCAAGGCACGACGAGGCGGAATAGTCGACCTATTCCAACGAGTCATAACGCAGCCAGGCGCCGCGCGAGGTGTGCGCTGGAAACCGTAGCGCCTTTCACCCAACGAGTGAAACTGCTTAAGGCAGGTTTTCGTCGGCTAGCCAAAGGCCTACATACTGCTCGAAGCGGTCAACTGAGGATTCTAGGTTCATACTGAACTGGCCAATCGTGGAAGCGCCTGCTCGTTTTGCGGGCTCATCGATGCGGCAAGGTCGCCAAGTATCCGACCGGCGATAGCCTGGCCGCTCAAGAACGCGCCCTCGATGCGGGCGCCTTGGCACCAGTCCCCGCACGCACCGATACCCAGGTCCGGATCCCACAACGCGCCGACCTCTAGCGGGTTCGCCACCAACGAATAAAGCCAACGATGTGCATTAAGATGCTGCACTGCGGATCGATCCAAATCGGTCGTTGCGCAAAACCAATCGGCCAACTGTTCGGCAACTTGGCTCGGTTCGGCGTCGAGGTGTACCTGGGTCCATTCAGCCGATGCGTGCAGTACCCAGGTGTTGCCACTGCGCCCGGGCTTGCTACTGTTTTCGGCAGCCCAACTAAGCGGGCCCTGGTCAAAAAAGAGGCCGTTGTGTGCTAACCGATCGCTATCCGAAAAGGCCAACATGACCGCCCAAGTCGGCTGGTGCGTCACGCGGGCCGCTTGAGTGGCCAGTTCGGGGGCTGCCGAGCGCAGCAGGGCCTGCGCCTGCGGGGCCGGCGCGGCAACGATCACTACATCAAAATCACCCAACGCAACGCCCTGTTCACTCATGAGTTCCCATCTATCTTGACGTCTTTGCGGCGGCGCTACCCGCGTTGTCTCTCGCACATCTATACCGATCGCCAGGTGTTGCCCCAACGAACTCATACCCGGCACGGCGACGAAGCGGAGCGTTGAGTCCGGTGATGGGACAAACGCGCCATCGACTAATCGGCCTGCGCGCAGCGGCCATTCCTCGACGAGATGGCGCTCGCGCCAGGCGGCGACGGCGCGACAGAAGGCGGGATCGCGGGCCGTGAAATACTGAGCGCCGTGGTCGAATTGCAGGTCGCCCGCCCGGCGAGTGGCGGCACGTCCTCCGTGGCCGCGGGATTTTTCGAACACGGTCACGCGATGCCCGTGGTCTTGCAAGGTGCGCGCAGCCATAAGCCCTGAAAGACCCGCACCGATCACCGCAACACGTGGGGCCCGACCGCTCGCCGGCCGTAACACGCGTTCCCGGTAGCGATCGAGATCGAGCCGTTTGGCATGGGCCGCCGTCGAGCGGCCGCGTAATTTGCCTGTCACCGGCGCGTCGGGAAAGGGTCGGTCAAATAAACCCAGCGTCCACAGCAAACCGCCGTAAGAGTTTGGGTCCGAACCGTCCAGCGCATAGCGGTGGTTGAGCTCGATCAGGGTGTCGAGCGCTGCCCGTGGAGAGGAGCGCCAGTTGGGCATCGCTTTGGCCCAAGTCATACGCAGGTTGTTGTGCAGTTCGCCGTGAATACGCAGCGAGCTTTGTGCCAGATCCCAGAGCGCGTCAGCCGTTTGTGATCTCGCCAGCGTTTCCTCGTCGATCACGCAGGGGCGCTCGTCGTCGGCATGGTCGATGAGCGTTTTTTGCGCCCACTCGGGCAGTGCATCCAGCGCCTCCGGGTCGGCAGTGAAGTAACAAAAGTTGTACGCCAACTCGCGCCAAATCAACAGCTCGTCAAGAAACTTGTTGGCGCTGTCGCCGCCGGTTTGCCAAGCCTCGCGCGCGACTCGAAAAGGCGAGACTTGACCGTGGTGTAGGTAGGGCGACAGTCGACTAACGCCACGCGGCCAAGCGATTGCAGCGTCGTTGCGATCGCGGGCGTAGGTTCCTAGCCCCGTTTCCCGGAAGCGTTGCCAGCGTGCGTACCCGGCCACAGAGCCACCTGGCGAGTCCGGCACCGGTGGGATGCTATGGTCGATACGGCACTGAGCGCACAGCTCCGCAAACTTTGCACGCTCGAGGTCGAGTGGGTCGAAGCCGAGTTCGCCGTCGTAAGGCGCGACTTCAGGTTTGATGTCGTGCCAAGCTGCCGGAACGCGCACCGCATATGCCGCGGCGTTGTGGCGCCGATACTCGTACGCGCGCCCGAACCGCCGCGGTTGGCTTTGCATCGGCACGATGCAAGCGCTGTCCACCGCGACCACGGGGGCCGGTGATGCTTGCGCCAGGCGTTCCGACCAGCCCGGGAAGGGCGGCGCCGGATAGTCCTCAAACACGACTGCGGCGGCGCGATCGACCAGCGACTGCAACGGCGACGGTTGCTCGCCGGTCGTGTCCAGATGAAATACGGCTCGAACGCCGCGCGCCTGCAATTGGGCGTGAGCGTCCTTGGCGCCTTGCAGGATGAAGGTGTGGTGGCGGTCGTTATTATACCTGTGTCTCCCTCCCAACCCCTGGTAAACCAGTACCGGAAGTTTGAGGGCATTCGCGAAGGTAAGCGCCGTATCTAACGCCGGATTATCATGCCCGCGCACCGCGTGGTGCATCCAATAAAGAACGAAGGCTCCTGGCATTACGGCACGCGCGTTTGACAAAGCTCGGGTGCGCTCGGCAAGACGCTCGGGCAAGTCAGGGAGACCGGGTGCAGAATCAAGCATCGTCTGGTTGCTCCTGTCGAGTGGCAATACCCATGGCTTACGCAAACCGCTGACGCAGGTCGTCAGCGGCGCCTTGGATGCCTTTCAAAGTGGACCGGTCGAGTCGCTCAAGATTACGCCACTGCAACGCCGTGCGCGGATGTTGAGCAAAGCGCTTGGCGTGCCTGTTGAGGAAATCCCAGTACAGTATGGTGAAAGGGCAGGCGTCTTCTCCGGCTGACTTGGCTGGATCGTAGCGACAGTGCTCGCAGTAGTTCGACATCCGCTGGATGTAGCGTCCACTGGCGGCATAGGGCTTAGAGGCCAGCTTGCCGTTATCGGCGAATTGCGACATGCCGATCGTGTTGGGCGCTTCTACCCACTCCACCGCATCGACGTAGATGGCTAGATACCACTCGTGTAGGCGGCGCGGGTTAACGCCTAACAGCAACGCGAACAGACCCGTGACCATCAGGCGCTGTATATGGTGCGCATAGCCGTATTCCAAAGTTTGTGACAACGCCTCTTGGAGGCAACGCATCTCGGTATCGCCGTTCCAGTAAAACGACGGCAGGGGTTGTCGGGCATTCAGGACGTTTTGCTCCAGCAACTCAGGCATGGCCTGCCAGTAATGGTGGCGAACGTATTCGCGCCATCCCAGCACTTGCCTCACAAAGCCCTCCGTTGAATTGAGCGGTGCTCGCCGCTCTTGGAACGCCGCAATTACCGCATCCAGGGCCTCGCGCGGGTTGAGCAGTTTCAGATTCAGCGCCGTGGACAGGCGTGAGTGGTAAAGCCAAGGTTGTCCCTTCCACATGGCATCTTGGTAAGGACCGAAGTTTTCTAAACGGTGTTCGACAAAGTCGCGGAGGGACCGCAAGGCTTGTCGACGAGTAACTGGCCAGTCGAAATGCTTTAGTTGGCCCGGGTGGTCGGGAAAGCGTTTCTCTACCAGGCTAACGACGTCGCGCGTGATTTTATCCTGTTGAAAGCTTCTTGATTTGGGGACTGAGCTAGGCCCCTGTTTGCCAAAGCTGCGTCGATTTTCCTTATCTAGGTTCCACTGGCCGCCCACGGGTTTCGTGCCATCCATCAGGTAGCCGGTCTGCTTTCGCACAAATCGATAGAAGTATTCCATCGTCCACTGTTTTTTTCCTTTTGCCCAAGTTTCGAAGTCGGCTTCCTGGGTCAAGAAATGCGTGTCTTCGTGAGAGATCAAAGGCACATCACGCTGTTCGCAGGCTTCTGCCAAGGACTGTCGCACCGAGTGCTCCCCCGCTTCGACCATCACGACCTGGCGGGGTTGATGCTGTTTAATCGCGCTGCCGATCGCGTCCTCAAAGCTCTCATACGGATGCTGTTCAAGCGCCTGGTAGTCGACATTTAGCCCCTTTTTCTGAAGCCCCTCGGCATGATG
>CBDUNM010000140.1:0-13427 GCA_965368585.1 uncultured Chromatiales bacterium
CGCCATGGGCCATACCTATCTGCGCATCACCGTGGGCTGCACGCCGCTGCTGTTTGTGCTGTCGGTCAACTCCGATGCGTTGCGCAACGAGGGCCGCGCCGGGCTGATGGCGCTGATGAGCCTTGTGGTCTCGCTCTCCAACATCGCCTTCAACTACCTGCTGATCGCCAAAGCCGAACTGGGCGTGGCAGGTTCGGCGCTGGGCACGGCTCTGGCGCAGGCCTTGGCGCTTGCGCTGATCCTTGGGTTCCGGTTGCGCGGCAATACCGTGCTGCGCCCTGCGACCCTGTGGCAACAGAGCCTCATTGCAGGGTGGGGGCGCATGCTGGCGCTCGGCGCGCCACAAAGCCTCAATTTCATCGGCATCGCCTTGGGGTCGGCGGCGATCATGGCGGCGCTGCAATGGGTGGAGGCACCAGATTACGCAAAGACCCTCACCGCTTATGGGGTTATCACCCGGCTTTTGACCTTCACCTTTCTGCCGCTTCTGGGGCTGTCGCACGCAATGCAGAGCATCACCGGCAATCTCTATGGTGCGGGTGAGCGGCTGCGGGCGCGTCAAAGCCTCCGGCTCGCCATCTGGATTGCGCTGATCTACTGCGCGGTGACGCAGGCGACGCTCAGCTTGGGTGCGGCGCATATCGCGGGCTGGTTTGTTGCGGATCCCGGCGTCATCGCGCAGGTCGCGCGCATTCTGCCGATCCTTGGCGGGTTGTTCGTGCTGGCGGGGCCGCTGATGATGGTGGCGATGCATTTTCAGGCCATCGGAGATGCGGCGCGAGCGGCGCTCTTGGGGCTGGCAAAACCCTATCTCTTCTCGATCCCGCTGACCTTCGTGCTGGCGGCATATTTCGGAGAGACAGGCATCTGGCTGGCCGCCCCCCTGGCTGAGGCGGCGCTGCTGTTGCTCACACTGTCGGTGCTGATTGACCTGCGGCGCAGACACGGCCCACGGCGATATGCAGCCCCCACCCGCGCTTCGGAGGGCAACTCATGAGACAGCCTCTTCCAAGCCTCTCTGAGGCCAAGGCTACGGCGCGCGCATGGCGCAACGAACAGGCGCAGGCGGGCGAGACACATAGCCACAGCGCGGCGCTCGAACATGTCGCACAGCAGCTGGGGTTTCGCGATTGGAACGCCTGTGTCGCCACATTGGCCCAGTCCGAGGCGCGCAGCTATGCAACGGGTGATCATGTAAGCGGCCACTACCTGTCGCAGCCGTTCACCGCCCGCATCCTGCGGGCCATCCCCGCCGAGGGGCATCCCGGCTGGGTGCAGATGGAGCTTGAACTGGATCACCCTGTCGATGTGGTCACATCCGAGCGGTTTTCAAACCTGCGCCGCCGGATCAGGGCCGTTGTGGGGCCTGAGGGCTACAGTCGGGAAAAGACCTCAAACGGGGTGCCGCATCTGGTGCTGGGGGTCTACGGCGGACGCACCCGGGCATAAACAGACCGCTAAACTGGTCATTAAAACGCAAGGCCGCCGCTCCAAAAGGAGCGGCGGCCTCAGCCCGACGAAACAGGCCGCGTCAACAGATCATCTTACGTGCCGGCGTTGTCGTCGTCGTCATGTACGGAGCCATCGCTGACCACGGAGCCTTCAAACGCCACCTGTGATGCAAAGCGGGGGCGGGTGAAGACGAGGTTATAGATCTCGCGTTTGCCAACCCCGATCGCCTCAAGCCTGAAGGCAGGCTCCACATCGTTCCACGAACGCTCCACGACATCGACCATCGTGACCATATTGTCGTCTTCGTTGGCGACGTAGAGAAAACGTCCCTCGGGGCCGAGGGCGAGCAATTCCGGGTCCGGGCCCGAGGGGAGTATATGCGTGACCTGCAAGGTCGTCAGGTCCAGGACCTCGATATGGTCTTCGTCGCTGGTACACACGTAAAGCGACTTCAGATCCTTACTCAGCGCGATGCCGCGCGGCCGCTCGCCTACCTTGACCTGGGCTTTCTGCTGCAGCGTTTCGCCGTCGATCACGGTGATCACATTGTCTTTTTCGCTCGAGACATAGACGGTGTAGGCGCCGGCCGTGTGCGCGGCGAACAGGCCGGTACCGGCCAAGAGCGCAAAACACAGCCGCTGGTAGACGTCAATCCACATGCCAAACATCCTCGGTATAGCGTCGGAAAAATGCGGGCCTGTCAGTCGGAACAGTCAACCTCAAGCCGGTCGTAGCCCAGCGTATCCAATTCTGAGAACTGATGTAAGAAGCCTTGCTGCGGCGATACGGATACGACCACCCGCGGCGAGGCGAGCAACAGCGGTTGGCGCAGTTGCCCGTTCCAGGGGCGGTAGCTGACAGGAACGCCTTTGAACGCCGCCAACTTGAACTCGTCGCTCTTGACGAAGTCGATCAAACGCTGCGCCTCGACGGACCCGATGCGCGTGGCGGCTTCGCCGACCGTACGTATCGCCAACCACGCGGCATAGTCCAACTCGGTCATCAGCCGACCCGCGTGCTTGCGGAACCGGCGCTGGAACTGCGTGGCACCCCATTGTTCGTGTACACCGCTCCACGCGGTCGCGTACAGACCCTGGGTACCGCCCACCGGCCGCGGCTGGTAGGTGCGGTAGTTGAGATATTCGCCAAAGACATCCGCCTCGTCGGCAACCAGAAGGATGTCGTAGTCATCGACCTGGGTGAAGGCATTCACCGCCTGCTGCTCGCGCACGTGACCGGAATCGGTGCGGCGGGCGCCGGCCTCGAATGTCCACGCCTTGCGTTTCACGATCTTGCCGCCGAAGCGCGCCGCAGCCCGCTGCAGGGCGTCGGCGTAGGCCCTGTCCTGTTCCGACTTGCCGACCACCAGAAACCACCGGGTCCACCGCTTCCAGTTGAGATACTGCGCGAGCGCATCGGCGAGCATGGCGCGGCTCGGCGCCGTATGCAGCAGATTGGGTCGGCACTCTTTGACCCGGAGTTCGTCGAGCGCCGATCCGATATTGAATAACACACTGTCGCGTGCTTCCGGGGCCGCGGCCAGCACGGTTATCTCGGGCGCGGTCAGGTTCAGCAGGAACAGCCTGACTCCCCTGGCATGCAAGTCGCGAAAAGCCCTTGCGGCCGTCAAGGTATTGTCGACGTGCACCGTATTCAGCGCGAAGTCCTGACCGGTAAAACGACCGGTGGTGTTGTTGTCGCGTATACCCTGCGCTGCGCCTTCACTGCCGTTGTCGGTAAAGCGCGGCTGCAGCGACGACAAGGGAATCCGGTCGGCCGGCGCCATGGTTATCAGCCCGATCTCGACCGACAGCGGGTCGGCAGCGACGCTGCACGATACCAGCGCCCCGAACAGCATCCGGCGCCAGACCGCCACCTTGCGATGAATGGGTTGCGCGCGCATAACGAGTGTTATCATCGTCGTGATTATAAGCAATTCATGTACCACCTCAATCGCTATCGATCCGAGGTTGACATTAGCGGCGCCGCGTCCCCGGGGTCCGCAGGCATGCGACAAACCGTGTGCGACAAACCGTGTCAGTTCTGTAACGAAGCTTCGTTCTGCGGCCCATTCCGCTCTACCTCTTCCGCGATTGCAGTAACGTCCCCTTGGTCGATGGACGGCTTTGCCCGCACCGCGGGTGGCAGCCCGAAATTACGGCATGGACCTTGCTGTTGCCACTCACACGCGTGCCGCGCCATCACTGGGGAGATAATAGTGAAAAAAGCGTTGACGTTTTTCGTCGTCATTTTGCTCGTCTATACCGGAGTCGTTGCGGCGCACGGGCCAACCCGCAAAAAAGTCCTGATTACGCAAAATATCGCTGCGCCACCAGACAATGTCTGGAACCTGATCGGCGATTTTCAGGACATGAGCTGGCATCCCGCCGTTGTAACAACCCGGGGTGAGGGCGGCAACCAGCCTGGCGCGACCCGTACGCTCACCCTCGGCAGCGGCGGTCAAATACACGAGAAACTCGAAAAGTACGATGCCGACAAACGGTCCATTTTCTACCGTATCGAACAGGTTGATGTGACCGTACTGCCGGTCACGAACTATTCATCCTGGCTCACCGTCAAGCCGGCGGACGGCGGCAGTTCCGTCACCTGGAAAGGCGCCTTCTACCGTGGTTACCCGAACAACGACCCACCGCCGGAGCTGAGCGATCAGGCGGCCGTGGACGCCGTATCGGCGGTCTACCAGGCCGGCCTGGACAACATCAAGAAACTCGCGGAAGGCGACTGATGCAGAATACTCGTGCGGCCGGTGGTTGATCGCGCGCGCGTGACACTGGCGGTTGCGCTGTTGCTGAGCGTCATAGAACTCGCGACGGCCGCCACCCCCTACGCCTTTATAACCAACCAGGGCGATAATACGGTCACCGTGATCGATCTGGAGCACCGGTCCGTCGCGGCCACCGTGGCGGTCGGTGAGGGGCCGGCAGGCGTGGCCGTCAGCAAAGACGGCAGTAAGGTGTTTGTGACCAACCCGAAGAGCAAGGACGTGTACTCGATCGACGGGCGATCGCATCGGGTCCTCAAGCGCGCCGACGCCGGCGAGGGGCCGCTGGGCATCGCGCTGAGTCCCGATGCGTCCCGAGTCTACGTGGCCGACTGGTTTACCGACCGGCTGTTGGTGCTCGACAGCGACTCGCTGGTCGAACTCGCCCGCGTCGAGGTGGGCGATTCACCGTCGGGGCTGGCCGTCAGCTCCGACGGGCAGCGCATCTATGTGTCTGAGCGCGATGACAACACACTGTCGGCTATCGATACCCAGACACTCGAAGTCGTGGCCCGGGTGGCGGTCGGCGAGCGTCCATTCGGCGTCACGCTCGATCCGGCGGGTAAACGGGTATACGTCGCCAACGTGGCCAGCAACGACGTCAGCGTGGTGGATACGGCGAGTTTCCGGCTCGTCGCCACCATCGCGGTCGGCAGTACGCCTTACGCCGTCGCCGTCACGCCCGACAGCTCGCTGGCTTTTGTCACCAATCAGCACGACAACAGCGTGTCGGTAATAGACACCGGCGCGCTGCGGGTCGTTGCACAGCGCGAACTCGGCGAATTCCCGGAAGGCATCATGGTCGACCCGGCCGGACACCGCGCCTACGTCGCCAGCTGGTTCACCAACGAGCTGCTGGTGCTGGACGTCCACACCCTGGAAATCACTGACAAAATCCCTACCGGTGACAGTCCGCGGGCGTTCGGCATCTTTGTTTCCCAATGATCGGCACCGGGTCTTCAATCCCGACCGACTAAGCTGTAGAGTGACAGCGATAATAAAATCACCGCAAAATCGCGGAGGAGAACTTAATGCCTAATTCCGACTTGCCCGAAGACTCCGCGCTGCGCCGCCACGCGGAAACCGCCGGAGCAAATCTGCGACCGTCCGCGATCGATCCAGCGCCGACCGATTCGGTGTTGCGCAGACACTACGAGCAACTGCACGGGGCGGCCGCGGCCAGCCCGGTTCCGCGCACCGGCCATACCGCTGTTTCCGGCTCGGGCGGCTCGGGACCCGCTTTTCAGGACGATGTAAAGTCCGCGTCAAATGCCCCGATCTGCAAACGTTTACTATGGCTGGCCCTGCTCGCGCTGGTCGGCGTGATCGCGTTGTACCAATGGTACACCGCTCAACTGAAAGGAAGCATCACGGAACGGGAAACGCAGGTCTCCGAGTCGATGCAAAAGCTGTCGGCAGCCGATCAGAAGCTCGGTCTGATGGCGCAGAACGAGCAAAGCCTGCGAGCGGATATGGAAGCCGCCGCCGCCCGGCATCAACAGGAGGTCGACCGGCTGAACAGTGAACTCGACGGCGCGCGCCAAGCCAACGAAGGCCTGAAAAACGACATGGAAGCACTGCGCCAGGCACACGCGGACACGCTCGCGGCCGAGCAACAAAAGGCGGCCGATCGCTATGCGCAACTGCAAGGGCAGTACGACAACGCCAACCAACAGATCGTCAATCTCAACGGCGACATCGAGCAGCTGAAACAGGATATGACCGCGGCGGCGACCCGGCATCAGATGCAGATCCAGGAGACCAACGCGCGCATGGGCGAGCGCGTCGACTACTTCCGCACCGCGCTGGAAGGCAGCGAACCGGAACGGGCGCAGCAGTTGATTGCACTGGACGAGAAGATCATGTCGCTCAGCCGCGATCTGGACGCTGCCCGCGAGACCATCGCTTCGCTCGAGGCGAGTAACACCGATCTTGGTCAGCAACTGGCGAACGCCGAGAACGCCCTCGAGCAGAACGAACAGGCGCTGGCACAAGCGGGTCGCGACATGGCCGCCATTCAGGCACAACTGTCGCAACGGCAAAACCTGCTGGTCGATCTGCAAGCGCAATACGACGCCGCGAAAACCGAGGCCGCCCAGGCACTGGCGGCGGCACAGGAAGAACTGAGGCTGGCCAACGAGGCGCATTCGGCCGCGTCGGCAGAAGCCAGCATGCTGCTGGAAAACACCAAGAGCGCAGCTGCCGAAGCCGCCGCCAAGGCTGCGGTCGTACTGGAGCAGACCAAGACCGCCGCTGCCGCGGCCATGCAACAGGCGAGCGCAGAGCACGCGGCCGAGATGACCGAGGCAAAGGGGAGGATCGCTGCACTCGACCAGGAGCTGCAACAGGAGAAATCGGCGCTGGCGGCTCTGCAGGACAAGTACGACACCACCGTCGCGGACCTCAACGCCAAACTCGCCGACACCGAACGGACGCTGGCCGACACCGACGCCAAGCTGGCCGCGAGCATCTCCGCCGCGGCTGCCGCCAAACTCGCTCTGGAGGGGGAGATCGCCGCCAAGGAGACGCGCATCGCGAAACTCGAGCAAACGGTCGCCGACGAACGGCAACAGGCCGCGCAGCAATTGCTGACTGCGCAGGAACAGCACCGCAATGCCCTGGCCTATCAAAAAAACCTGTACACCGATCTTGCCGCGCTGGGCGGCACCCAGACCGAACAAGGTATGCTGTTGCGCTTGGCCGACACCGAGCTGCGATTTCGGATTGGCGGCTCTAAGTTGCCGAAAGGCGAGTTACCGAATCTGGACAGGATCGCCGAGTTTCTGCAGAAGTATTCGAAGTTGAGCGCACGCGTCGAGGGCCACACCGACAACACGGGCCGCGAAGAGACCAACATGGAGCTCTCGTTGCAACGCGCCAACGCGGTGATGGAGGCGCTCGTGGAACGTGGTGTCGCTGCCGAGCGTTTGACCGCTGAAGGCATCGGTATGAATCGACCGATCGCGACCAACGACACGCCGGCCGGCCGGCGCAAGAACCGCCGCGTGGAAATCTACGTCAACGAAGGATAGACCTTATGACCGATAGCACCGGCGTCGCCGACCCTGGTGCTATCGGTTTGCAGTTCCACTGCGACTGCATTCGACGACAGCGGTCTCACGCGTCGACAACCGACCGCTCGCATTGAATCCGCTTTGATTGGGCATGCGGACACGCGCCAGGCTCGCCGCATCCAGTACTTGATCGCGCTGCAGGATTCCGTTGAGCGCCAGTAGATAGGCCACCACCGCGTACACGTCGCCGTTGGTCAGCGACAGTGGCGCCGCGGGCGGCATCGCGCGGCGAATATAGTCGAACAGCGGCGGCGCATACGGCCAGAAGCTCCCGACGGTCCGATCGGGATAGGGTCCGGCGAGACCGCCGACGCCGCCGACCAGTTCTTCGGCCGACGCCCCGCGCCCGCGTGAGCCATGACACGGCTCGCATTGCTGCTGATAGACAACTTCACCTCGTTCGGTCGTGCCGCTGCCGGTCGGCAGCCCGTTTCCGGCGCAATCCACCAAGGTGTTCCAGGTCGCCACCGGCGACCCGGCGCCTGCACTATCCTGCATGCCGGGGTCCCGGGCGTCCGCCTGCATGGCGCAGCAGCTTGTGATTGGTGACCCGCTAAAGGTTAACAACACCAGCACAACGAGTGGGCGGGCGACCGCCCTACAGATAGACATGCCGCACCCTGCCGGTCGCTTCAACCTCCCAGCTGACTATCGCGTGATAATGATAATATTGATGTTCGCCGTGCCGTTCGACCAGTTCGGTCCGTGTCGGCTGCTGCCGCCCCAGTTCATCGATCGCCCTGCTCATCAGGACCACGCGCTCGCCCCGCCAGTGCCATGCGGCGCGAAACCGGGAAAGACTGGCCGGCAAGACCGGCTCTTGCAGGCGCGCCGGCGCCCAATGCCCCCCGCCATCGACCGAGATCTCGACCTTGCTGATCTTCCCGGCACCGGACCAGGCCAAGCCCCGTATCTCGTAGGTGCCTGCGCCGTCCGGCTCGAGACCGGGCGACGGCTCGGTAATGACCGACTTCACACCCATCTCGAAACTGAACTGACGGGCAGTTCCATCCGGCTGCAGGTCGGTGTATTTGGCCGTCTCGAATCGCGACATAAGCGGCGCTCGCGTCAGCGTCAGGCGACGCAGCCATTTCACGTTGACGATGCCTTCCCACCCCGGCACCACCAAGCGCAGCGGATACCCGTTCTCGGGCCGCACCCGCTCGCCGTTCTGGTAGAGCGCCACCAGGGTATCGTCCATGGCCTTGGCGAGCGGGAGACTCACAGCGACCCCTGCCGCATCCGCGCCTTCGGCAACCAACCAGCCCGCTTTCGGGTGGATGCCGGCTTCCTGCAACAATGTCGCCAGCCGTACACCGGTCCACTCGCTGCACGACACCAGACCGTGCATGTGTCCCACGCGCGATTGCAGCGGTTGCGCTCGCCATCCCGAGCTGCTGTTGCCGCCGCACTCGATGAAACAGATCCTTGACTCGCGTGGAAAACGCAGCAGGTTCTCGATCGAAAGCACCGCGCGCCGCTCGACCAGCCCCTCTATGACCAACCGGTGTTGCGCCGGATCGATTGCCGGGACGCCGTTGTGGTGACGTTCGAAATGCAGGGGATTCGGCGTGATGGTGCCGGCCAGATCCTGCAAGGGCGTCCAGGAGACACCGTTCCCAGGTACCGCGGGATTTGCCGCAATCCACCGTATTACACCCTGTTCATTTTCTGCCGGCTGCCCATAGTTCGACAACGGCCTGCCCGGCACCGTCATCCAGCGCGGCGGATGATCCGACGGGTGTCCGTCGTCGGCTTTCGCGCCGCCGCCCAGCAACGCGGCACCGGCAATCGAGACGCCGCGTCGGATGAAGCGGCGCCGTTGCCGATCGGGTATCTTGTCAGCCATCGCTCTCACCTGCCGGAACTATCCGGGTTTGCGACGTGTCCCAAGCAGGGTTCGTACCAGGCGCTGGCATACTCATTGCTCAGTCAATCCGCAAACCGTGGCCGATCGATCTCGACGGCGTGCTTACCACCGAAACCGGATTTCTCGAATGAAGCCTAACGCGCACTTTTTGATCGTCATCGTTCTCGTATGCATCCTGTTTTCGTCAACGGCGGCAGCGATCGACGAAGCACCCGCGTTGAATCAGGCGCAGACGCTGGTATTCATGGGAAATCATCTGCACAACGTTGCGACCGGCCGAATCCTGACCTACCGCTTTTCCCGCCGCGCCGTCGATGAGGATGAAATCATCGACACGGTTCGCATGAAGGTGACCGGCGTCGCCGCAGACGGTGGTCGCGATCTGGATTTCGAGTTCCTGAGCGGCGATCGGCACGTGCCGTTTCCGTCGGCGCACGGCTATAAAGGCAACCCGATCACGATCCAGTTTCTGGAGCGCGACGTGAGGGACATGACGCTGGCCGCTGGCGGTTCCAGTTCCTACTTCCGCAACCGGGTTCGCAACGCGTTCACCGACCCGACGATTCGCGCTATCCGGATCCGGCACGAGGGCGCCGAGGTCGATGCAGTGGAAATCGTCGTCACACCCTTTGCCAAAGACGCCCGAGCCAACGCGGAACTCGCGGCTTATCGCGACAAAAGCTACCGCTTCGTTTTTTCGGAACACATACCCGGCGGGCTCTACCTGATCCATACGCATGTCCCCGGCAATAGCGGTCCGAAGCTGGAAGAAGAACTGAAATTCAGCAGCGCGGACACCGCACCTTCTTCCTGAACCGCGACGACCAACCCCGGCGCATGACCGATTCGGAGTGTACAAGATGCGAAAACCCCTAGTCTCGCTGTTCACCGCCGCCCTACTCGGCATCGCCGGCAACGGCATGGCCGGTGTCGGCCAGGAAGGTACGGCGAACATCAGCCCAAGCGCCACCTACCCCACCGAGGTGATCGCCGACTACGTATTGGGATGCATGATCTCCAATGGCGCATCGCCCGACATCCTGCGCAAGTGCGCCTGCAGTTTCGACTTCGTGGCGGCATCGATTCCCTATGCGGAGTATGAACAGATCGAATCCCTGTTGCGCCTGCAGCAAATGCCGGGCGTCGGACGCAACGCCGTGTACAAGAACGCGAACTGGGCTAAACAGGCCGTCACCAACCTGCGCGAGATTCAGGCCGAATCAACGCTCAGGTGCTTTTGACGCGTTCGCGCACGGGCCTCGTCAGCTGTATAGGAGCCAGGTCCTCTCGGCGCTGCGCATCCGGTATCGACGCCGCTTCGGCGAGAGGGCTCGACTCCGGCGCGTGAAAAGGTTCTGCACGACGACGCAACACTAGCCGGGGCGTAAACTCCGGTCGCACTGCGCGCGGCTCGGACCATCGCCGACTGCAGCGCGAGCCTTCGCCAAGGCCTTTAACCCTTGCTGGCGGGTTTGACGCCGAACGAGTGCCGAAAGTCTCGGCCTTCCGAGTCTTTCACCCGTACTTCGATCTCGCCCTCTCCCTCCGGTATGAAGTTGAAACTGATGGCGGGGTTTTCGCTGATCGATATATCGGCCTCGACCGAGAACAGTGACTCGCCGTTATAACTGACCTCGATGTAGCGCACATAGTCTGCCGGTATGAATTGACGTGAGACCTGATCAAATTGCAGTCCCGAGCTGTTGGGGTGTTTGACCAGAAGCTTGGCGAGCAGTTTTTCACCCTCGGAGTAGGTCTCGGGTAACTGCAGTTTCATTCTTCCGAGCTGCGCCATGGCGGCCGATGGGTCTTTCAAGGGCGGCGCGGAACAACCACCGGATGCCTTGACGAAGTTGCTTGTCATGTAGATGTCGCCGGTGCTCGTTTCCGCAATCGCGCGTACGTTAGTGTAGGCGTTCACCCGCACGCGGGTGGAAATCGTGTCCCACACCCGATGCCCCGGGAAACGAAACACCGCGGCGACCGGCGACGGGTTGCCGTCGATCACCAGGTAGAGGTTTTGGATGTAGCGCTGCGGTGTTTGCGCCATTTTCGAAGTGATGTCCACCGGCACGACGGCGGCATCCTGCGCCCGATATGGAGTAACCAGACCGATGACATCCGTGCCGTCCGAAATCACCCGATCGCCGAATAACTGATCTTTAACCTGCTGCCAGCGTTCTTCATCCTCGGACGCCAGCACGGGGCCGACCGGGCCAAGCAGCGTCAGTGCGACGACTAACAACACTGAACTGTATCCGGTGCGGCTTCCGATCGTTACCGCCTGTTTCAGTTCTGAAACACCTATCATGGGTCTACTCCCGCTCGCTGGGACCGATCTCGCGGCCCCATGGGTGGCGATTATCGCTAAATGGTATATTGATGCGACGGCTATCCGGCACGGGAAGTTCCAAACATCGTGCCAACGGCGCTGCCGGGTGCCCGCTATTCCCATTCCAACTCCACGAAGGCGGCGGTTACATTTCTGCCGTGGTATTCGTCGAACAGCAGCCAATGCTTGCGCTGCTCCTGTGCGACGCTCGCCACGGCCGACTGGAGCGTCTCCCTGGCGCGCAGCTTCGCGCGAACGCCGTCAGTGACAGCCTGCCAGTAGGCGCGTTGTTTGGCCAGGTCAGCCGACCAGGCCGTCGACACCCGGCCATGGCCGGGAACCACCCGCGACGCTTCACGCGACCGCAAGCTGTCCATGACCTTTAACCAACCCAGCAGGCTCCCATCGAGTACCGGGACGCGTTCGACGAACAACAGATCGGACAACCACAAGGTACCCGTCGCCGGGTCATAGACGCTGAGGTCATTATTTGTGTGCGCCGTCGGATGCCCCTGTACATCGATGACCCGCCCGCCCAGATCGATTTTCCGGATCGCTTCCGGCTGAACCGAAACAGTGGGAAACACGATATTTGAACCCTGCGCCAACTCTCCCAGCTGCTGGCGGACCGCATCCAGGTAGAAGACGCGTCGGCGCGCCAGCGCATCAGCGAGATTGGCGTGTCCGATAATCTCCACACCTTCGCCTTCGAAGGCGGCCGCGCCCAACACGTGATCGGGGTGCATGTGGGTCAGAATGACATACCGGACGGGCAGCTCCGTGACACGCCGAATCGCGCGCACCAGGGCTTCACCTTCCGCCAGGCTACCGCCGGTGTCGACTACCGCAACCGCGGTGTTGCCGACGATGAAACCGAGATTGGCGATATGGCCTCGATTCTCGGCAGAGGCATCCTGCTGCAGCCCCTCCCGAACATAAACGCCCGGCGCGATTTCGTTGAGTTCCATGTGGAAATCGGTCGAAGCGGAGAAGACCGGCGGTGTATGCAACACGCAGCACAGCAGCATGCGTGTAACGATGATCACTCGACTGGCACGAATCTGAAACATCGGCTTGGCTTACCTTGTTCATCGATCGGGTTGGCCCACGTCTTGCGTACTGACCGGGCTAGCGGCACCGTGGACAACCCGTTGACGCAAGTTATGCGCCATCAGGTTACGCGCCGTGGGAGGCGGTGCCACGGACATGCGGCCGAGGCCGGCGTCGTAGCCCACGGCGCGAATCCCGGCTTGCCGTTTGCTGTACCGCGAGCAGCGGCGGCCAAAGACGGCGACCGGATCACCAACGACAAAGCAGGCGGGATCATCAGGTTCGATCTGGAGGAATGCACGTGATTTTTGGAGCCAAGCAACATGCCCGTAGAATGACCACAGTCGGCTGTCTTGCGTTGACGATTTTCGTGTTGTCGGCACCGCCCGCCACCGGTTGGGCCGCACAGCGGATAGCGGTATTGGATTTCGAACTGAACGACTTGACGCTGTTGCCGAATTCGCCCGAGGAAATGGAACGAACGGCCTCGATCAGGCCGCTGCTGGAGAAGGAACTGACACGAACGGCGAACCTGGATATCGTCAGCATCGATTCAGCGGAGATCCATGCGGCCAACAAAGGGTTTGGTTATCTCTTCGAGCATGCCGACCTTGCGGCCGAGCTCGGCAAGCAGCACGGCGCCGATTGGCTGGTGGTCGGCAGACTGCACAAACCTACGCACCTGTTCGCTTACCTGATGGTCCATCTGGTCGACACCCGAACGGCGACATTGGCGGAAAACATCATTGTCGAAGTCAAGGGCCAACAAGACGTGGTCACGAAAAAGGGAGCCGCGCGACTCGCGAAAAAGATCGCACGGCACATCGCAACGAAACAGCCGTGAAGGCTCCATTGGCGAAAACCCAC
>CBDUNM010000141.1:0-13393 GCA_965368585.1 uncultured Chromatiales bacterium
CCCAAACGGGGCCGCCGGAAACGGGGGACTCGAAAGCGGCAAAATCGGCCGACGTCGATCCGAAGGATCTTGCGCTGGTCGACCAGCACGGCCGGGAAGTCAAGTTGGTCAGCGACGTCATCGGCGACCGCATCGTAGTCATGGATTTTGTCTACACCACCTGCACCACCGTATGCCCGGTGCTCTCGGCGGTGCTCGGCCAGTTGCAGCGTAAGCTCGGCGATCAGCTGGGCAATGATGTGGCCCTGGTGTCGCTGACGGTGGATCCCATTCGCGATACGCCGCAGCGCCTGCGCGCCTACGCCGCCAAGCACCAGGCCCGCGACGGCTGGGTCTGGCTGACCGGGCCCAAGACCACCATGGACGAGGTGTTGGACGGCCTGGGGGCTTACAGTCCCAACTTCGAGAACCACCCCGCCATGGTCTTGGTGGGGGACGGACGCACCGGTGAGTGGTCGCGCTTTTTCGGCTTCCCGAGCCCGGACCGGCTCATGCAGCAGGTGAACACATTGCAAGCGGCGCGGCAACGCGTGGCGGGAGGCTGAACGATGCGCCATCTAGGAAAGTTATTCATCTTATGGGCGGGCATGCTGCTAACCCCCCAGGTCTACTCCGAGGCGGACCCGGCCAACGCGCCTGTCGATGAGGCGGGGGCCGAGGAGACGGCGCGCAAGTATTTCACCGATCTGGAGGTGGTGGATCAAAACGGCCGGCGCCTGCGCTTTTACACGGATGTGCTCAAGGGCCGGGTGGTGCTGATCAATTTCGTGTTCACCAACTGCCCGGACGCCTGCCCGATGATCACGCAGAAACTCGTCCAGGTGCGAAATCAGCTGGTGGACTCGGTGAAGGACGACATCTGGTTCGTTTCCATCAGCGTGGACCCCGAACGCGATACCCCCGCGTCCATGAAGGCCTTCGCCGAGAAGCAGCGCGCCGACGAGCACCGCTGGCTCTGGCTGACCGGGCCGAAGCAGAACCTCGAGTTTATCGTCAAGCGACTCGGGCAATACACCCAGGAGGTCGAGGCCCACTCCACCCTGATGTTGGCCGGCAACGACAAGACGCGTCACTGGACGCGCGTCATGCCCATGGTGCCGCCGGCGGGCGTCGCCCAGCAGTTGCGGGATCTCGCCGAAGAAACCCCCGGGCGCATCTGACGTGCCGTCGTCGCAGGGGTTATTCCCGCGGTTGAGCATGGCGGCGCTGGCGCTCGTCGCGGCTCTTGGCGGGGTGCCCGTCGACGCGGCGCTGACCGAGCAGCAGGCCCGGGGTAAGCAGGTCTACCAAAAGGGTACGAGCACCAGCGGCAGTGAAATATCGGCCATCCTGGGTTCCGAAGGGGTGGTGCTGCCGGCGAGTATGGTTCCTTGTGCGAGCTGTCACGGGCCCGATGGGCGGGGCCGGCCCGAGGGCGGGCTGATTCCGCCCGATATTCGCTGGAGCGAATTGACCAAGGCCTATGGACACGTCCACGAATCCGGGAGGCGCCATCCAGCATTCGATCAGGCAAGCCTGGCACGTATCGTGAGAACGGGTTTGGACCCTGCGCACAATCGCCTGGACCAGGCCATGCCGACGTATCAGATGTCCGACGCGGATATGGCCGATATGTTCGCCTACCTGCAGGTTCTGGAAGACGATTGGGATTCAGGACTCAGCGATGACGCGATTCAGCTGGGTACCCTGTTACCTCTCAGCGGGCCCCGGGGCAGCCTTGGGCAAGCCATGGCGCAGGTCATGTACGCGCACTTCCAGCAGATCAACGAACGCGGTGGAATCTTCGGTCGGCGCATCGAGCTGTTGGCGATTCCCTATGGCGACTCACCCGAGGCGACGCTCGCCACCCTGCGCAAGGCGTTTGAAAAAGAGGGGATCTTTGCCCTGGTCGGCGCCTACACCGTGGGTCTGGAGACCGAGATTCTCGATGTGTTGCGCGTCGAGCAGGTGCCGCTGATCGGGCCGTTCACGCTCAATCCGGGCGACGAGATCGTCGATGCCGCGGCCTTTTACCTGTATCCCGGCTTCGTGGAACAGGCCCGCGTGCTCGCCAACCAGGCGCTGGATGACGGCCAGGATGGCGCCGCGCCGCTGCTGCTTGTGGGGCCGAACGACGGTCGTGTCGGTCAGCTGATCGCGGCGGTTCAAGATCAACTGCGCGCCCGTCATGCCGCGGCGCCGACGACCCTGAACTATCGTCGGGGCGCGCTGGATGCCCAATCGATGGCCGAGCGCGTGCAGCAGAGCGAGAGCGACGCCATGATCTTCCTTGGCGAGCAGTCAGAGCTTGACGCCGTACTTGCCGCTCTGGCCGAACGCGAGCAACACCCGCGCGTCTACCTGCTCTCGTCATTCGTCCCGCGGCCACTGTTCGACGTGCCCGCGGCGTTTCACAATCGCATCTTTCTTGCCTACCCGACGCTCGGCAGCGACGTGAGTGCCACCGGCCGTTCGGAGTATCAGCGCCTGGCCGAAAGCCATGCCTTGCCGCCGGATCATCTGCAGGGACAGATCGCCGCGTTTGCCGCGGCCAAGCTGCTGGTGGAAGGCCTGCGCCGTGCCGGCCGGACGCTCAACCGCCACGCGCTGGTGGAGGCACTGGAGGCCCTGTATACCTACGATACAGGCCTGACGCCGCCGCTCACCTACGGGCCCAACCGGCGCATCGGGGCGCGCGGTGCGCATGTGATGGCCGTGGATCTGAAGACCAGGTCCTACGAGACGATCGGTGGTTGGCACGAGCTGCGTTGAGACGGCGCAGCCACGTATTCCGCGAATCAAGAATATTCGGAGGAGAATCTTGTTGAAGTCTGTTTCTATCGGAGTATGGGCCGGCGCCCTGTTGTTCGCCACGGCGGTCCAGGCCGCTCAAGCGGCGGTCGTCGCCAAGGTCAACGGCACGGAAATTCCCCGCGCCCGGCTGGAATCGAGCTTCGAGGCGTATCGCCAGGAGCCGGGTGGAAATGGCGCGGCGCCGGGCGACCTCGATCAGGACCGGGCGTTGCAACGTGAGCTGCTGGATATCCTCATCGAACAGGAATTGTTGTGGCAGGACGCCGAAAAGAATCAGCTGGTGGCCAGCGAACAGGACGTCGCCAACAACGTGGCACGGGCGCGCGGTGGGTTTTCCAGCCAGGAAGAATACCTCGGCCAACTCCGGGTCAACGGTTTCACGGAGGAGTCCTTCGCAGAGAATGTCAAGCAGCGGCTCTCGGTGATACGACTGATCGAAGAGGCGATCGGTCCATCGGTGAGCGTCAGCGATGCGGAGATTCACGACTTCTACCTGGCCAATCCGGACCGGTTCAAAAGCCCCGAGCAGATTCACACCCGCCATATCCTGATCAAGGTGGCACCCGAGAGCGATACGGCGACCAGGGCCGAGGCCCGCAAGCGGATCGATGCCATACTCGCCGAAGCGCGCCAGGAAGGCGCGGATTTTGCCGCCCTGGCCAAACAGCATTCGGAGGGACCCTCGGCCCCCGGCGGCGGCGACCTTGGATTCCAACCCAAAGGGCGACTGGTCGCGCCGTTCGAAAACGCGGCGTTCGCTTTACAGCCGGGCGAAATCTCCGCTCCGGTCGAGACCGCGTTCGGCTATCACATCATCAAACTTGAGGATCGGCGCGAAGGCGGTCTGGTGCCGGAGGAACAAGCCAGGGAACAGATCCGGGCCTATCTCGCCCGCAACAAGACCCAGCAAGCGGTTCAGGCTCACGCCGCGGCGCTGCGCGAAAAGGCCGACATCGAGATCCTGGAGAGGTTATTGGCCGAGTGAGTGCTGGTCGTTAAACCTTGATCGATTGTTCGCTAAGTTTTCGAATTTCCCCCCCTGTGGAGGTGCCGTAACAGTCCCCTCTCCCGGCCGGGGGAAGGAACACCGATTTTTGCTGCGACACCCTCCTGTGGGAAGCGGGCCCGCGCCGCGAAACGCGCCTCCCACCTCCGGTTGACCGCAGGCCCGAAAGCGTCTGCTGCGCGATCGCGCAACGCCATCCCCCTGTCTTGATCACCCGTCCCAACGGACAGGTCCGCCCTGGTCCTTGGGATTGCCCCGGTCTGGTCTATCGGCCGAAGCGAAAAGGGGTTGCGCACTCAATACTCCATGCAGTGAACCAACGGTCGGCGAGCGCGACACGCTCGCCAGTCCGGTCAACCCAGAGTAGAGGAGGCGCCGCGAACCCATGTGGTGGCTTTTGACCGTGGTCGAGGGTGGTCCTCGGCCCGCAAACGCAACAGTGAGAATCAAAAAAATGAGCGATCTGAAACTGAATCCGATGCGCGCATGGAACAAGCGCTGCAAGAAAAGCATGCTGCCTCTGGCCGTCGCCGGGGCAGCGGTACTAGCGTTCGCACCCCTGGCCCAAGCGGACCTGGAGGCCGTGGGCGGGGTGGATCCCGCCACCGGCTATCCGCTGTACTACGAGGATGCGACCGGGCTGCGCCTGTCGCTGTGCCTTAATCAAGACCCGGCGTTTTGCCTGCCGCTGGTCGGGGGGCCGGACGGGATACCCTTTCCTGGCCAGCCGATTGGGTTTAACGGACCAGGCACCGCAGACGACAACTTCCCGCTCGAGGCCTTCTACTGGTCCGGCGAGGCGCTGATGCAGACCGCCGGCGGCGGTGATGCCCTGCTGGTGCTCGCGCTCGAGGCCGCCTGGTTCAACGAGGCGGTGGTCGACGGCGACCAGATCGTGTTCGGCCGCATCCGCTACCGCATCGACAACCTGATCCCCGGCGAGATGTACAGGATCACCACACCCTTTGGCGTGTTCACCGAGGTGGCCGAGGCGGCCGGCCGCCGGGGCATCAACACCACCGAGGACATCGGCATCGTGCAGGGCGACTTCACGGCGGTGCTGGGTGCCAAGGTCGGGCCGTTCCTGGTGCCGACCGGGTTTGACGCTGCGACTCCGACTGTCGTCGATGGAGACGGCGTTGGATACATCGCCGCAGCCGGTGTGGAGACCACCGTCACCGGCAGCGTGCTCGAGGTCAATGCCGCATACGGGCAGGGGCCTGGAAGCCCGGGTCCGGCCAACTTCTTCCGCATCGAGGGCCGTGGCGTGGGCAACCAGCCGGGTCTCACAGGGTCGCCGGATCGCTGCGCATCCGTGGCGCTGGGCGCGGATCTGAGTGGGGTGAACAACCGTAGCGACTGCGTCGAGACCAACCTGTTCAGCCTCACCGGACAGATCGCCAGCGTGTTCGGCGTGAAGCCGGTACGCACGACCTACACCCGCGCCGCCAACGGCAACGGCCGGATCGACGTGCTGGCGACGAGCGTGCCGAGCACCCCAACGAGCCCGCAGATCATCGAGGCCTCGATCCCGGGGCGCAGCATTCCGCTCCTCGAGGACCCGATCGGTTCCGGCCGGTACTTCGGGCGCTTCAGCCACAACGGATTGCCGCTGCCGGGCGACTTGACGCTGACCAACACGACCGACATCCCGCCGACCGAGGTGACCGCTCCGCTGGTCGATTCCATCACGGTGAACCGGGCGGTCTTCATCACCAATGGCCTCGTCAATCCCGTCGACGTCACCGGCCCGTTCGGCGTCCCCGACGGCGTCACTGACGATCGTGACGTGGTGGGGACGCTGGAGCTCCGAGTGAACAGCTCGGACAACGACGCCGCTAGTGCGCCTGATCTCTTTGCCTTGAACAGCTTCGGTGAGCCGCTGCTGTGCACCGACCCCGGCACCGACGGGGTCATCGGCGGTGGCGACGACGGCGCGACTTCGGAGGTTATCCCGGACAACGTGCTGGTCATCTGCCCCGTGTTCGCCGTGGGTGAGATCACCATCAGCAGTTCCGCCGGCGGTGTAGGCACTCAGACGGTGATCATCCAGGGATCGAACGTCAACGCTAATAATGGTGGCCTGTAAGAATCGGCCAGCAAGGTTCGGACGAGTAGTAGTACAGTAGTACGCTGAGATCGACCCAGGGGGCGTGACACACCCCCTGGGCATCCCGGCAAAACAATGCGGCCTGGCCTGGCCGACCTTATCAAGAAACGCGTTAGTGAAGCTGCATGTCGGGTGAAGGTTTGCGTGATCTACGGCACTGCACATTCTTTTTTTGCTACTGGCTAACCTGCATGCTGCACCAGCCGATCATGGGCCAAACACCGAAACCCGATGTAGCCGCTGCGCATCCTCTTTTTCCGGGGTTTTCTGCAAGGTACGGTTGGTGATGACCGGCCCATGATCTATCCGGGCCCTCGCTTGTCCAGGCACGCCTGAACTGGCTGTTCACTCGAGTCGTAGCGACGGCTATGCCTTTCGCTCCACAACGGCGTCCAGCCGCACCTGTCCGGCGCGATCATCCCGGATACTGGTGCAACATGCAGGCTAAGGCTAATTGAACTAACGGGGATTCTTCTCTTCTCGGGGCCGCAATCGGGTGGCTTCCACATGACCGTCCGGTCGTATCACGCCCCGCAGTTCGACCCAGTCCCCGACCCGCGGGCTTTTCTTCAGGCGCGTCGAGCCGGTCACGATGAAGGGCATGTCATCCAGGACCCATCGCTCTGTCAGGCGACCCTCCAGGCGCACGGCCGCGCCGCTCGGCAGCGTCGCCGCTTGCCCCGCCTCGTCCCTCGCCCCGTCGGCGATCCAGCGTTCGAGTAAATCGATATCCGCTTCCGGCAGCCACGGCGGGCCATCGAACGGCATGCGCGGATCGCTCAGCCCCTTGACGCGTCGCAGCAACTTACTCGCACCCGGATTGCGCGGTACCACGACCAGGCGCTCGTTGCCCATCAGAATCGATTCGTAGTCGGTCAATCGCAGCCCCTCCGGGGGCGGGCCCAGCTTGCCGTCGTCCTTGTGGCACTTGATACAGCGCTGCAGGAAAATGCGCTCGACATGCGCGAAGGTGACCGGTTCTCCCGGCGCCGGTGACACGGGCGCTGCCTCGTTCCGTGGTGCTGCATCGCTACCGGCCATGCCGGCATCGATCCAGCCGGCGATCTGCGTGATTTGCGCTACGGTGAGCCACGGCGGCCCGGTCAAGGGCATGCGCGGTTGACGTTCACCGCGTATGCGTCTGATCAATTCACTCCCGGCGGCATTGCCGGGCACGGCAACCGGCCCGTTCTGGCTGCCCTTGCGTACGCCTTCCGGAGAATCGAGCCGCAGGCCCAACGGGGCGCCTGGGCCACTGTGGCACAGCACGCAGTGTTCCTGAAAGATGGGGGCGATATCGGCGTAATCGGCACACCTCGCCGCGGCATGAAGCAGCAACAGCACGGAAAATCCCAGGAGATTCTTTGCTTGTGCGGCGAGGGATTTCGTACTGGACATGAAGCACCCCCAATTCCACGGCCGCCGGTATGAAACGAGATGCTCGGCCGTGGCAAAGGTTTCGAGACTAGAGTGATTCGTCATGGCGACGGACTGACAGCCAGGTTTCCAAGGCCACGCAAATGGCGATCGAGGATCGAAGGATTGGCGGAACGGTATTATCTGGGAGAGGGTCGCTTTCCCGAACGGCATGCGCGGTCCGGTACCTCTATTGCAACTCAGTCGTTCGATCGGCTCAGGATGCCTTCACGGTTCGCCTTCAGCACGGCGGCCGTGCGGTTGCCAACCTGCAGCTTGCCAAGGATCGAACTGACGTGAAATTTTACCGTGCGTTCGCTGATCACCAGCCGAGTGGCGATTTGCTGGTTGCTACGGCCATCGGCCATCAGGTGCAGCACGTCGAATTCACGCGGGCTGATGCCCCAATCGGGTGGCGGCAGTTTGTCGGCGGCGCGGCGTACGTGTTTCATCAGCATGGACGCGACGGCCGGTTGCATCGAGGTGCCGCCGCGACGTACCACCCGGATGGCCGTCAGCAGTTCCTTGGGGTTGGCACTCTTGAGGATGTAGCCTTCTACGCCCTGTTCCATGGCCTCCACCACGGACTTCTCGTCGTCGTGGGCGGTGTATAAGACGATCCGCAGCCCCGGGTAGTGATCGCGCACCGCCCTGAGGGCCGCGATCTCGTCGTCGCAATGTGGGTCGAGATCGAGGTCGAGGACCAGCACGTCCGGCCGGGTGTTCTCGATGCCGCTGAGCAACTGGTGGATATCTTTGGCTTCGCCGACGATTTCGATGTCCGCCTGTCCGTCCAGCGCCATGGCCAAGCCCTTACGAACCACCGGGTGGTCGTCGGCGAGCAGAACCCGGATCTTATCGACCGCGTCTAACATCTGTTCCAGCCGAAACGCCTCTGTTGTGGTGCTGGTAGCGTGATCCATGACCGTCATCCGTTGGTTGATCGGGTTGGTTACTGAATACACAGCAATCGCGGTGCCATTTCGGGTAGCGCCCAGGAGGTGTTGATATCCGGTTGATTGTAAACAGGTATCTAAAACGTGCCGGGGCGGTTTTTAGCCGCGGCACCGATTTGCGAGACCGGTTTTGGCGACTGCACCAAGCACCGGTGGGTCAAGTGCCCAATTTCGGGGGATTTCACCCATTCGTGGGCAACACGGGTGGGATTTTTCGATGACGGGAACCGGCCGCTGCGCAATAACGGCGGGGAGCGCCTTCGAGTGCTCTCCTAACTTGATCCTCGACCTCCGGGTTAGGGTTGACGCACGGGTTCGTCGTCCGCGGGGGCCGGTGTGGTCATCCGCACGGGCGCGAACCGGCTCAATGCGCATATGAAGGATGCGGTGGTGACCGGTTTGCTGATGTATTCGTCCATGCCGGCGTTCAGGCAGCGTTCGCGGTCGCCGGCCATGGCGTTGGCGGTCATGGCGACCAGGTAAGTACGCGGCCTGTCCAAGCGTTGCTCTTGT
The DNA here is from genome assembly GCA_965368585.1 of uncultured Chromatiales bacterium. Classification (GTDB taxonomy): domain Bacteria; phylum Pseudomonadota; class Gammaproteobacteria; order Chromatiales; family Chromatiaceae; genus JARRQB01. The sequence continues at coordinate 8,795 of CBDUNM010000141.1, forward strand.
TCGCGAATCTGTGCCGCGACTTCGAGGCCGTCCATCCCGGGCAATTGCCAGTCGAGGAAGATGGCGTCGAACCGTTTGGCGCGCCATTGCGCCAAGCCGTCGTGGCCGTCGCGCGCCGCGTTGACGCGGCAGCCCAGGGTTTCCAGGATATGTCGACCGGCGATCTGCGTGACGGGGTGATCCTCGACCAGTAGTACGTCGAGATCGAACGTCGCCGCCGTGGCGTCACCCGAGCAAGGCGCTGTCGGGCGCGGGATGCCGCGTGGCGCTTGGCCCAACAGCAGCGCTGGCAGCTCCAGCACGCGGTGGGGGCTGGACACGCAAGCGGTCACTCCCGTGTTGTATTTGCTGATCATGTCGACCCGCGCGGCGTTTTTGACCAGCACCAAGATAGCGGTATCGGCGATGCGCTCCGTGAGGCCGACCTGCGCCGTTAGCTGCCACAGCGCGGTTTCCGACAATCGTTCGTTCACCAGCACCGCGTGGTACGGCCGACCGGTTTCAAGCGCCTCGAGCAGCGCTTCGGGGACCCCGGACGCGTTTGCGATCGGCACGGGCACGGCACCGAGTTGCTGCAGCAGGTGGCAGGTGCGCTGCCGAACTTCGTCGTCCAAGTCGATCACCAGCACCCGACAATCGGTGAGCTGTTCGAGCGGCAGCACCGCTTCGCCACCCGCCTCCGCCGGCGCCATGGGCAGACGGAACCAGAACCGCGTGCCGCCCCCCGCGAGACTATCGACGCCAATGGTCCCGTGCATGAGCGCCGCCAGTTCTTTACAAATGGCCAGCCCCAACCCGGTCCCGCCGAAGCGCCGGGCCATGCTGTCATCGCCCTGGGCGAAAGGCCGGAAGATGTGCTCGCGTTTATCCTGGGGGACCCCGATGCCGGTGTCTTCGACCGCCAGCGTCACGTCGTAGCGCCCGTCATCCCTCTGGCTGGCGCGCAACTCGGCCACCACGTGCCCTTGGTCAGTGAACTTGACGGCGTTGTTCAACAGGTTCAGCAGCACTTGGCGAATGCGCACACAGTCGCCGATCAGTTGCTGCGGAAATGCCGCCGGCAGGTCTGCGTCCAGTGTGATGTCTTTCGCGATCGCCTCGGGGATCAGCAGGTCGACGGTGTCGGCGACGACCCGACGCAGATCGAAAGGCTTGGCATGGATCCGGATCTTGGACGATTCGAGCTTGGTGAAATCCGACAGGTCGTCCATGATCCGCAACAGACCGCGGGTCTCGGCTTCCAGCAATTCCACGTACCCGCGCTGGGCGGCATCGAGGTGAGTGCTTTCGAGCACCGTCGCCATGCCCAGGATGGCGTTGACGGGGGTGCGTACTTCGTGACTGACTTTTCCCAGGAGCTGGTCTTTCATGACGGACGCCGCCCGCGCCTCGTCGCGCGCCACAACGGCTTCCGCCCGGCTGCGTTCGAGGTTCTTTTCCGCCGCCCGGCGATGGCGGACCTCCTGCGCCAGGAGCCGAACGTTTTTGTTGATGAACCAGGCGCCCGAACCCAGCAACAACAGGCAGACGCCGATGACCACGAACTGAATATGCTGCAGCGAGGCGAGATTGCCGGTAATCCGGTGCTCCAGTGACGCTTCGAGGTGATTGGCTGACGCCAGAGTATCGCGGACGGATTCGTCGTATCGCCGGGCGATCGCCAAGCGCCCTTCGGTGTCCGTGCGGCGCTCGATCCGCAGCTTGATGATTTTCTTGAGGTCATGGATTTTTTCGTACAGCAGCTGCCAATTCTTTTTCAGCTTGTCTTCCGGTTTTCCGGCCAGCTCCAACAGGTGCACCGCTTCGCCGTCGAGCACGCGCACCGCGTAGCTTTCGGCCAGGTCCAACTGCCGTAGCACGTCCCGTAAGCCTTCTGTGTCGTTGTTGACCAGATGTTCTTCGAGCCACAGATGCGAGGTAACGATGGCCTGTTTCAAGTGCAGCACGCCGTCGAGCATCGGCGCGAAATGCCCCCCCAACTTTCGACTTAACTGGGTATTGACCAGCATCGCGGCGACGATGACGATCACGAAGCCGGTCAGTGCCAGCAGTACCTGCGGACCGGTGCGTTTTGTCCAGTTGAGCCGCTCGGCGGTCGCTTCGGTCTCAGGGCTACCGTCGGAAGGCTCGGTGGCGCCCGCTTCAACCAACTTACGGGCTCGCTCGACGTTGGCCGATTGTGGGTTGCGAGAGATTCGACATGGTTCGGCGCATGGGCTCCTTCTGCTGCGAGTTCGATGGGAGTCTCTTTATATAGTAAGGAGATTAGTCGAGATCGGCCCGAACGTCAGACAGCGGTCAGCCGGACCGTGTGGGCCCGGTGGCGGCGAAGCCGGTTGGCCGCCGTTTCGATACTCCCCAGCATATAGCCTGGTGTTTTGATTTTTGGCGCACTTTTGTCGTCGCTCGGGGTCTGCCGGCGTGCGTCCGTAAGTGCGTTGCCGCCACCCCGCGCCAGGTTCCCTCGCAATAAGCCCAACTGCCGCTACCGGCCCCCGTCAGCCGCGCTGTGTCGGCAACGACAAGGCGCCATGCCCGCGTCTGGCAACTTGATATAGGTCATACTTCATGGGAAAAATACCCACGCTTGTGTCATGTGTCACACTTTTTGTCGCAGTTTCTGTGTGGGAGGTCGCAGGTTGGATTTCTCCCGACGACTAGCATTCCACCCTACTTGGGAAACCAATTTCTGGGCAGGGACCTTCGCCCTAAGAAACTCGCAATATGAATCTAAGGGTGGCGATTATGGCGGAGAGAAAAATGACTCGGAGGCCGTGTAGGCGCTACGTCTGCGGCGCAGTGCTCCTCCTCGGCTTGGGGTCCGGGCTTGCCTGGGCCGATGACGACGATCGTAGCGGCGGTAGCGACTCCTCTGCCCTGACCATCAGCAGGGCCGAATGGGACGCCGGCGACCGGCGACTCCGAGTGGAAGGCGACAAGGACCGTCGCGCGGCCGTGACGGTGGTGAACGCCTACGACCCCTCGCAGGTCCTGGGTAACGACAACGACACCGAGGACCGCGACTGGCGGGTGCGTGTGCGCCGCCCCAGTCCCGTGCCCTGCCGGGTGAGCGCGACCTCCTCCGACGGCCAGACCGCCGTGCGCGACGTGCGCCGGGCCCCGGCCGACTGCGCGCCCCAGGGGCCGGTAGAGCCGCCACCAGCCGCGCAGTGCAGCGATGGCATCGACAACGATGGCGATGGCCTGACCGATTTCCCGGCGGATCCCGGCTGTGCGAATGCCGACGACAACGATGAAGCCAATGCACCGCCGCCACCGGCCGCGCAGTGCAGCGACGGCATCGACAACGATGGCGATGGCCTGACCGATTTCCCGGCGGATCCCGGCTGTGCGAATGCTGACGACAACGATGAAGCCAATGCGCCGCCACCGCCGCCGCAGGCCTGCAACCCGGCCACCCAAGACCTGTCCATCAACTCCACCAGTCAGGACGGCTGCCCGGATCAACTGGTGCCGGAGGTAGCGCAGCTGCTGAACGGCAACTACCGCGTGTTGGCCATCAACGACCTCGGCATGCACTGCGGCGATCTGGACACCCGTATCTCGAGCATCCTGCCGCCGTTCCAGGTGCTGCTCGGTCAGGTGATTCAGCGTGGCGCCACGCCGACGCTGAACCCGGCGGGCGTGAGCCTGGAGTACTCCGCGGCGTCCAACCCGAACGACCCGGCGGCGGGGCCAAGCCAGACCTTCCCCGGCTTGATGACCAATGGCAGCACCTACAAGACCAACTTCTGGGACGTGATCTCCGGCGGCGCGTATGATCCCTTCTATCCGTCTATCGTTACACCGCTACTCACCGGTCCCTTCCCGGTCACCCATGACATCGGCCTGCCGGTACCGAACGCCGAAGAGCTGTACATCGGTCCGGACGGTGTCGTGAACAGTGGCGACGAGAGCCTCACGGCCGTGCAGCATGCGATGCCGGGGCTGACCAATCCTTATGTGATCAACGCACCGCAGGCGGTCGAGGAGCATTACATCGACAAGCCGTTCTTCGTCAATTTCCCGTTCGGCTATGTCGCCGCGGACGTGAACTGGTACGAGGGCGCGGGCATCCCGTTCGCGGCCTACGATGACTACGGGCGCGAGAACGCCTACCCGCTGGTACGTGTGGAGGCCAAGCAGGGCAACACGACCGTAGGCACGGTGGATACCGTGCTGCCGATCTCCGGCGAGGCGAGCTGCATGAACTGCCACTCCGACCCGGCCGACGTGCAGAACAGCCGCACCAGCGATCCGACGACCACGCTGACGAACGCGGGCCTGCCGGTGGCGACCTCTTTGGATGACCCGAATCCGAACCTGCCTAACGATGTCAGTGTCGAGTACGCGGCGGACATCAACATCCTGCGCCTGCACGACCTCAAGCACGGTGCCAACTACGTCGACCCGTTCGGTGCGGCGACGCCCTGTGACGTCACCGCCAACGGTGGTGACGGCGATGCCAGCTGCCTGATCAACAAGGCCCTGGTACAGGGTGATGCGGTGGTCTGCCAGGTGTGTCACTACACCCCGGCACTCGACCTGGCACAGGTCGGCACCGGTCAGGGGACCGGCACCGAGGACTTGTGTCAGACA
>CBDUNM010000142.1:0-13231 GCA_965368585.1 uncultured Chromatiales bacterium
CGGCCGGCGTCGCGTGAACCGCCACGTCCAGGTGAAATTGCCTTGTTTTTCTTTATTTTTTCGCGTTGTGTGACGCCTGGCCGAGCCGAGCTTGGCCCGGCAGCGGGGCTCTGAGAGTCAACGAACTTGCCAAGCAGCCCACTAATACAACATCCTCCGGCAGCAGAAGGAGTGAAGGCGTTTTCGACACTCTCGGTCGGAAGACGCTTGCCGATACTATAGACTCGAAACGTTTGGATTTAAACGAGCTCCAGCGGCGCAATCAGCACAACTTTTCACGGGCCCAGGAGCGGGGTCTTTGAGATAACAGATTCTTTGTGGCGCATAGTACTCCCAGGCGTTACAGCGATTCTCGTTGGCACAGGCGGCTTGGCACATTTCCGCGTTAGCCGGGTTCGGGTAAAAGTACCGGTAGTTGTTACCGGGTCGACCCATCCCTCGCTCAACCGGCCCCATGTAGATCGGATTCACCCCAGAGGTAAAGCCATCACCTCGTAAAACGGGATTGGCAGCCAGGTTCTTGAGATAACACTTCGCAGAAGAACCCCCAGTGCCATATTTGGCATGACTCCATGCCTTACACTGTGGGTCCTCGATACAGGCGATCTGACACTCAAGCGGATCGTTTACCGTCGTGTCGAAGCTGTGATAATCATTACCGGGACGACCGTTTTTCGCTTGTCTATTCAGTTCGAGGATTGCCTTTGAGGGACAAAGGGGATATGAGAGATCCACCGAAACGCAGGGAAAAGAAGTGATGTCCTGGCAAATAGGCTTCGCATAAGCACTGACCACACCGGTCACTCCCGTGAAGTCCGCGATCGAAACAACCGCTAATACATCCTGCGCTATCACCCAGCCGTTCGCTTCAGCCAACTCTGCCAACTGTTGCCTGCCCCAAGTCTTCTTGAAAAATCGTGCGATCTTGGGGTGAAAACGATTGTCGATGGCCCGGTTGATAGCAGGGCTGGTCTGATTCGCAAAATCATCGGCGAACGCATCAGTAAAGTCGTTGGTGGCTTCGTATAAAGCCGCAGTAGTTTGGGTCGAATACTTGACATATTTAGCGACGGTTCCTGCTTTACTAATGACCCGTCTGACGAGATGGACGCTATGAGCACCAGACGACAACGACTTGACCCTTTGCATCAAATGGACGAGTTCGACAAACGCTTTTCCCAATTTAGTGCTGCCGGCAACGGTTTTTCCTCCTATTCTGATAACCTTGGAGGTCGAAGTTGTCATATCGCCGGCGGCATTTATAGCTGCAGTTGTTGTATTGGACATTCCCAGTGAAGCGACACTGGCGGCTAATACTAGCGGTGCTATCACCTGGTCGGCGACAACCATCCCGCATTCAACAGAGGTCTTTGCACAGCCAGCAGCGCAGTTGGCCCAATTGGGGGCGCAATTCTGCCAGCAGACCGGACCTACCCCGTGAAAATCAGTCTTGCACTTTGGATAACAGAGTCCCGCATCTTCCACTTTGTCGCTTGCGCAAATGAGGGGGACAGGATCACCGATGGTAACTTTCTTCGCGCAGGAAAGGTCTATGCCAGGGTTCATGCCGAGCGCACGGCAGTCGGGCGTTTTGGGACGGCAGATACAACAGCCGAAATTGGAGTAGCCCTCCTTGCACTTCGGGTAGATGATCTCGCCATACTTCTCGCAACCCCGTTCCGGGTGTTTTTTATTGCAACGCTTGCGGGCATCTTTCAGAGAAAATGCCTTGTCGCCGAACTTCCAAGGAAAGCCGGCGCCGCGGCCATACTCCGTGGCGCGACAGAACAAGCCGTCGTCGCGCATGCCGTCGGGACAGACTGAATGACAGTCAAAGCCGACACGTTTCGTGTTAGCCGGACACTTCGAATAGCAGAGCGCTCCGATTTTCTCGCGGCCAGCCGCGCAAATGCTCAGTGGTGTTCCCACGCCACGACCATAACTCTGGCGCCAGCAAAAGGGGAGTTTGACTCCAGTGGTCTGGACTTTAATCCAATCCATTACCCGTTTTATTTCCTCCTTCGGCATGTAGGGGACATCTTCAAAAACGCTGTCGGGAGGTATTTGAGCCTCGGTAATTTCCGTGCCCTGAGCTATGATGACGCACGACCAGAGCATAAGGAGTAAAGCGAAGACAGACAGTTTCTGCATTGTTTGCTCCCCCGAAGAATCGTATTCTTTTCGATAATTATAGGAGTAGCGATCAAAAAAAATAGTTCGTAATGACGAAACCCGCGTGCGCGGTCACTATATGAAGGCTAACGTGATTTTTCTACTTAGCGTAAATCGCAAATATTCTTGCGAATAAATTCTGACTTTTACTGCCGAGCACAACGCGGTCAAGCAGGGAGATACGGGTACCAAGTCCAGGTTTTCTCACCCAATAAAAACCTTCTCGACCTTACTGGAGTGTCGCGAAAATACTTTCTCACACACCGGGATGGAGTGAAGAAGAGGGGATAAAAAAGAGTTAAGATACAAGGGTTGAAAGGTTTAGACCTAGCTGCGCCTGCCCCCTCCATCCGAATCGTAACTTGGCGGGATGAGGGGTAAAGGGGAACGAGCCGGCATTATTGCTTACAAAATACGTTGTACACATGATTTACATCCGTGCGCCCGGTCAAAAAAAATATACCATGTTTGGCGTGTATATTTGGTTCATCCTCGCTTCGTAAAGATGTCGTATAAGTCTTTCTCCCCTTCTCCGGCCGGGATCAGGTTGGGACGGGGCAATATTTGAAGCCCGGGGCTCAGCATTTCGACTCTCTCACCTTAGCCCCCTCCCGGTATGAAACCAGCGATAGGTGCGACACCCGCGACATCGGCATGCTCATCGCGCACTTCCGAGTGCCCGAGCGCTTCGCGGCAGCCTTCGGCTGTGTAAATCGGCTGTCCTGCCAGGTTGTCGAAGCCGATGTCGAATACGCGCTTGAGCCGTTGCGTTCAGGTCATTGACGCGCGACGTTCGCCCGGCGCGAGCTCGCACGAATCGTCCCGTGCGAGGCGCTTGCCACCCCTGCCCCGCTTGGCTGGCGTCACGCGCGAGCGGCACTGACTGTTCGGGACAAACACGCTGTGACGAATTCATCGGGAATGAGAAATGGCACAAGGATGTGCCGTAACAGAGCCAAGAACGCAAACTAGAAAGCTTTGGCTGGCCCGCGAAGCGGGCGAGTATCAGGGATGATGCGAGCAATGCGCGTGAGGCTGACTCTGGGCTTAGGCACCAGTGCGGCGAGTCGGGCAACGACAAATCGGCAGGATAGCCGACTCGCACGACCGCAGGTCGCCCGAAGGGTGACGCACACGGATGTACGTCATGAATTTCTCCGGGCATCCTGCCCACCTCCTCACCGAAGAAGTCATCCCGGGCCGGCAGCGCTTAAATCCGGTTGAGAGTGGCCATCCATGGCGAAACGCGGGTGCTCTGAACAACCCCCAGCCCGGTCATCGTTGACCGGGCGTGCACCGAACTGCGCAGTGACGTTGAGTAGTCACTTCGGTTTCGGCTCACCCCCCGGCAATCCGGTAATGGATCGAGGCATCCCGTAACTGATCCATCGGATCGGCTTCCCCAGCGTCGCCGGCTGTTGCGTCATCCGAGGCCATGAGGCTTTTGTGAGCGCGCGAAAGAAAGTAATTCTGCTATCTTCTAGCCATTGGAACGACGAATTTTTCGCACCTCGCATCACGACTTCATACCTGGATCTTGATGAACCCAGCCAAAAGCGATTTGATTGATGGCTACCGCGTTCGCTACTGGTGAAAATCCTTTGTGCACCGGTTGCCGTTTGCTATTTCCGTTTCTAGCGGCAATTTTTTTATCCCTGCTCTACACCGACGCTGCTGCCGACACCACGGTTAAGCCGATACACGTCGGTCGCGACGCGTGCAAAGCATGTCATTCCGAGCAGTTCCAGCAGTGGGTAGGGTCCCACCACGATTTGGCCATGCAAACGCCATCGCGAACGACCGTCCTTGGCGATTTCGGCAACGTGGGTGTAAGCAGTTTCGGTGCAAGCTCTCGCTTCTTCAGAGCGGATGATAAATATCAGGTTCGCACCGAAGGGCCGACCGGAGAACCTGAAATTTACGAGATCAAATATACCTTCGGCGCCTATCCGCTGCAGCAGTATCTCATCGAATTACCCGAAGGACGCCTGCAAGCTTTGCGTTGGGCGTGGGACGCCCGACCGACAGATCAAGGGGGGCAGCATTGGTTTGATCTGTATCCTTCAGAAAGGATCTCACCCGACGACCCGTTGCACTGGACGCAGGCCGATCAAAACTGGAACTACATGTGCGCTGAATGTCACTCGACCAACGTGCAGAAAAACTACGATCCGACAAGCAGAGCCTACGCGACAACCTGGACCGATATTGATGTATCTTGCGAGGCGTGTCACGGTCCTGGTTCGGCGCATATAGACTGGGCGAAGCGCGAACCGAAAACACAAGTCCTCGACGACGACAAGGGATTGGTGATTGCGCTCGATGAGCGCAAAGTCGTACGCTGGACGATTGACGCGCAATCCGGCAATGCTGCGCGCAGCCCAAGCAAGGCCGGCAACAAAGAAATTGAAATGTGCGCACGTTGCCACGCCCGGCGAACGCCAATCAGTCAAAAGTATATCCATGGCACGCCATTCTTGGACCACTACATACCCAGTTTGCTCGCAGACGGCGTATATGAACTCGACGGCCAGATCAGGGAAGAAGTGTATGTCTACGGGTCTTTCATACAGAGCAAGATGTATCAAGCCGGCGTGACGTGCAGTGATTGCCACAATGCGCATAGTTTGTCATTGCGCGCACCCGGCAATGGCGTTTGCCTGCAATGCCATGCAGCAGACAAATACGATCAGCCAGAACACCATCATCATCAGGTGAACGCGAGCGGCGCGAGTTGCATCGCGTGCCATATGCCCGTCAAGACCTATATGATTGTCGACCCACGGCATGATCACAGTATCCGCATACCGCGGCCGGACTTCACGGCGCGCTTCGGCACACCCAATGCCTGCAACCTTTGCCACGCCGATCGAGACGCTGCGTGGGCTGCGGCGAAAATTAAAACCTGGTACGGACGTATTGCCGAGGGCCACCAGAGTTTCGCCCAAGCCTTCTACAATGCACGCCACGGCGAGCCCGGCGCGGCCACGTTGCTTGCGGCTTTGATCGGCGACGCACGTGCGCCTGCCATCGCCAGAGCTACTGCGCTTAGCGAGATCGCTCGCTATGTGGGACCGGAAACGATCGACGTACTCAAAAAAGGACTTTCGGACGATGATCCGTTGGTGCGTCAGGCAGCGGTTGGGTCACTGGAAACCCTGCCAGCGGATTTGCGCTTGTCGCTCGCGTTACCTTTGCTGGACGATCCCGTCCGCGCGGTGCGTATACAAACGGCGCGGATCCTCGCGGATGTCGCAGCGCGAGTGACGCCGCCAAACCGGCGAGCCTCCCTGCGGGAGGCAATCACTGAGTACATTGATGCTCAGCAAGTCAACGGGGAACGTGCAGAGGCGCAATCCAATTTAGGTATGCTTTACAGCGCGCTGGGAAATTTCGACAGGGCGGTTACCGCCTATCAAACCGCGATTGCGCTCGATCCGAAGTACGCACCGGCCTATATCAATCTGGCCGATTTCCACCGCGGTCGCGACGATGAGGTACATGCGGAAAAGGTACTGCGCGACGCACTCGACAGTATTCCCGACAACGCGGACGTACAGCACGCGCTGGGCTTGGCCCTGGTGCGGCAAAGCCGTATGACTGAAGCGGTTGAGGCGCTACGCCTTGCCGTTGCGCTGGACGCGAACAATCCGCGCTATGCCTATGTATACGCCGTCGCGCTGAATTCTGCCGGAGAACCGACCAGGGCGCTTAAAGTGTTGAAGGACGCGCTCGTCAAAGCCCCGAACGATCCACAGATAATCAGCACTTTGGCGTCGATTCATCGCGATCAGGGCGAGCTTGCGACTGCACGAATCTACGCCGAGCGGCTGCGTGCGTTATCACCCTGGAAAATGTAAAGCGCGACCAGTTGATACATCTTGCCGACCGGACGGGATACCGGCTGCCACGGTATCCAAAGCGCATGCCAGTCGCGCGCCACGGCCTCGCCTCAGGGACAGGCACCGGTGCTCGGATCGAACCCTTCCGAATCCCACATACTTTGGAGTTCGCCCAACAACAACGCCTCTACGACTGGGTCGTTCAACGCCGTGCTCTCGGCCAGGTCCGCGACATCATATAATTCCAGATCGGGCTGACCAACAAGGGTCCCAGGATATTTGTAAATCAGCTTGTATTGACGATCGCGAATCGCTGCCTGGAACAACGACGAGGTGCAACGATCGCTATACATATACTCGCGTTGCGGCGCCACAGGCACGCGATACACAGGCGCCATATAGCGGATCAGCGAATACGAGTCTTCAGCCTGCGATTGAACCCCTGCGATCGCCGCCACCGTCGCAAAGATATCCACCGTATTGACCAGGGCATCCGAGCGCCGCCCCGGATTGACGATGCGACCGATACCGGTGGAAACGGGCGCTTCGCTCGAATTGACGAGGTGATAACCGTCGGCAACGATAAACGGCACCCGGATACCCCCCTCGTACACGTTACCCTTGTGGCTTTCGGCGTTGGCATTGAATGGCGCACGAATCTGGCTGCCTTCGGTACCGTTGTCCCCTATAAAAATCACTGTGGTGTTTGCAAGCTGATTTTGGTTCGCGAGTCCCGTCAGCAGTCGGCCGATATGCTCGTCCATGCATTCGATCATCGCATTGAAATCAGCCAGCGGGGAACTCACGCCGTCACAAGCCAATGTCGGCGTGTGCAAGGGCGTGTGAGGTGCGTTGAACGCCACAATCGCCAACCAACGTCCCGTTTGACTATTGATCCAGTTTATCGCGTCATCGGCAGTATCTAAAGTTGCATATGTTGTAACCGGATCTACGACCGGGGTCGCGATATTGCCGTCAACCTGCATACCGTTTTCGTACTTGTCCCACGCGGCATAATCGGCCAGCGCGCCGTCTATACTTCCTAAATGATCGGCAAACCCCTGGTCGAGCGGCCCGTAGTAGGGACCAGACACGCCCGGCCCGAGGTGCCATTTACCGAATAGCGCTGAGACGTAATCTACACCTGGAATTGAAATCGACTCGGGCAGCGTCGTCTCGGAATCCGGCAATCCGAACAACGCGCCGTTTGGCAAGGCATTCGCAACGGTCGTTCGGAACGAATGCCGTCCTGTCAAAACACCTGCGCGCGTCGGCGAGCAGACCGGGTTTGCCCAGGCGTTATCAAAGGTGACGCCGCTATTTGCAAGGTCGCGGATGTTCGGCGTGGCGGGTAGGCTGGCGAGCGGGTTCCCGGTAATGGATCGATATTGTCTCGGGACGTCTATGCCCAAGTCGTCGCCAATAATGACCAACACATTTCTTTGTCCCGGTTGCGGGATTTGGATATCAGGCAAATCGAATGGCCCCGGGGCCAGCCGTGCAGACGCGCAAGATACCATTGAAAAGACTATGCAAATGCCCACTAAATTTTTGTTCGCTCTCATGACATCGCTCCTGTGCCGGGTTGTATTGACGCGCATTTCCTTTCATGCGCATGACAATAGCTTTGCAGGCGAATCCCGTGCACAGGTGTGAAATAGTTCACCGGAAATCCATACGTTGTTAACAATCAACACCGACCTCTTTGGGCTGCGTGATTACTCCCGTGTTTGAGCCACCCTCGCGAGACGTAGCTGCTATAGCATTCAGTTTCAAAAACGCCAGAGCCTGCGCGATACGGATCATTTCTTTCGGAAATCGCTCTCAATGCTTTCTTGCTACGCAGTTCCTGCTGCGCAAATAAGTCCAGCCCTCTCCGTCCACGGCAAGGGCGTTCGCTGCTTCGCAGGCTCAGTCGTGCCGCGTGAGTTATTGCGAAATGCGTTTGTAAAGCCTCATGTCGGGTGAAGGTTTAAGTGACCGTTCGCTGCAGGGAAGCGGCAGCCGGACCTACAAGGATGTATTCACGGCGTGTCACTGAAAGCTTTACCCGGCGGGTGGCACTGATAATGTGGGTCTTTGCGGCGAGTGGTTCGTTTGACAATGTGAAGTTATTCCTGCGCGAGCCCTTAGGCGGTTGATACCTGCGCTTTGGCGTCCAGATAGCCGCACTCAATGCGGCGCGAGATCGCCGACTTGGAGAAATCCGCAGGGCCGCCCGCGTCCCCTATATCGTTATTGTGGATGACGGTCAAGCGGTCGATTTTCCGGTAGCGCGTGAGCGCTTTGAAACCGGGGTGTTTTCGAACCGGGCTAGTCTCGGGTAACGCTCGACTGACCTCTTCCAGCAGCTCGATGTGGGCGTTGAGCTTGCGATAAATTTTTAGATCCTGCTTGAGTTTGCTGGAGAACATGATCTCGAAGGTGCGCCAGAGTACGCCGAGCAGATTCGTTGGAATCTCGGCGCGATTGCGGAACAGGTCAACGACGATGACCTCTGTCTCGGTGCCGCTATCGTACTGATCAGACTCTTCCAAGGCATTGAGTGCGCGCCCCAGAGGTGCATTCGAAACCAGACCGCCATCCCAGTAAGCGCCGTCGCCAACCTGCGTGATGGGAAACGCCGGTGGCAGGCTGGTACTGGCCATGAGATGATCGACGCGTAATCCCTGCCGATTATCGAACGTCTCCAGCTCGCCGGTTTCGATATTAACGGCCGTCACCGCGACGTACGTTTCGCTACTATTGAGTTTGTCGAAATCCACCCATTTTTCGATCGACGCCCGCAGCGGAAAAGTCTCGTAAAAGCTCGTCGCCAGAAAGGGCGTGACAATATAAGCCGGGTTCACGTAATACATCGTCTCATTACCCATCACTCCCAGACCGGCCTCGACAGCGTCGGGCACAAAGGGGATGTCCGGCATGGATAAATCCTCCCACATCTCGCCCAGCGCCTCGATCGGGCCGCTTCGGCCGCCCACCAGCGCCACGGCATTCAGTGCGCCGATGGATACGCCGGTAACAATGCTCGGGTTGAAATCGGGCTGTTCATAGAGCGCCTTGATCACACCGAATTCGTAGGCGCCCAGGGCGCCGCCGCCTTGCAGCACGAGTGCCGTTTGTTTTGAATTGCGCATGGGTCAGATCGCCCCGTCAGTCCACCGCATGATAGCCGGCATCTACAAACGCGATATTGCCGGTAGCTGAAAGTGCATCGTCACTCACCGAAAAGGCGGCCATCGCACCGACAGCGTCGATGCTGACCAGACGTTCGGCGTCTGTCAACATCGATGCACGAAAAATCAGTATTTCACTTGGGCTCGGCCCCGATGGCCAAAATCAGCTATCGCGGTGTCATGCAATTTCTTCACGATCGCTTTAGCTACCCTATCTCGCTGGGCACCGCTGCCGGTGTTGTCGATGACGCCAGTGATCGCGCCGCGCCAGTCAATGCCGCATGTGAGCTGAGCGGTATTCGGCAAAGTGCCGCCGATTCAGTCTTCCATTGCCACCAGCCGATACTCATCACAATCGATACCCCCTGTCGATTCTGCGCCCTGCTCGCCAAAAAAGCGCACCGTGGCGTGGACAGCTGGGGTGTGCACCTGCACTGGCTCGAATCAATCGGTTTTCAACGGCCCAGGAAACAGCACTCGCCGCCTACGGGTTCGCGCAGAAGCAACTTCGCGTGTTGTGCCGTTGAGACGCCCGACCGGCAAGGCGCGAGGCGTGCGAATAGCCAGCCGATCTAAATGACGAGCAACGCAGTCAGGCGGGATGTAGCGGCGTATCAAAACGGGAAATCGTTTTTTCGCTAAACCGAAGCAAGCCGTCAACTGATCCGTTTTTTCTCTACCGGACGATCACACATCTTTCGGTAGAAATTCGCCTGCCCGATGTTCACTCGAGTGGCCTGCCTTTGCACCATGCCCACAGCGCCAATGCCTCCGCCTCGATGCGGCGATAGGCTTCCGCCAGCCGCGCGGCCCAGTGGGCGGCGGCCGCCGCGCTGCGGAGTTCGTCCTGGCGAATCTCGATCATCACACTGGGCAGGCGGCGGCACTCGCCATGCACCGGCACCGTGTAGTCGAACGCCTCTTCGATCGGGTAGGGCTCGTTGTCCCCGACCGTGAGGTCGGCAGACAGGCCGAGTGCGCCACGGATCAGCGCCGCGAAACGCCCGTCGCGCCAGAAAGAGACGCCGATTTGCCAGGGCCGGTTCCGGCCGTCCAGGATTGGTGTGAAGCTGTGGATGCTGAGCAGCACGGTCGGCCGGTGGGCACGGCGGTCGAGCAGCCGGTCGATCGCGTCGTGATAGGCGCGGTAGCAGGCGTCGATGCGTGCCGCTCTGTCGCCGGGCGTCAGGTCACGGTTGCCCGGGACCGGAACCCCGGCGCTCTGAAGGACGATCGACTGCGCGCTGTGCAGCGGCCGGTTGCAGTCGATGACCAGACGCGAGTAGCCGCTCAGCAACAGCGGGGCATCGAGGTGTGCCGAAAGACGTCGCGCGACCTCGGCCGCACCCGGGTCCCAGGCGATGTGATCGGACAGCCGCTCGGAATCCAGACCAAGGGTGCCGAGCCCTCGCGGCACGCGATTGGAGGCATGATCGCAGACCAGCACGGCGCTGCCGCACCCGTCGGCGTTGACGGTCTCGACGGCAGCCGGCTCATCGGGTGCGAGCAACGGCATGGTGCAGCGCCGGACTCAACTGTCGGACGGAGGTTTCACTTCGTCCGTCCAGACCTTGAAGCCCTTGAGCACATTCGGCCCGAAGGCGTTGCTGAGCGGGACATCGGCGGCGTCGCGCCCCTGGGCGATCAGCACGCGCCCGATCCTCGGCGTGTTGTTGCGCGGATCGAACACGTGCCAGCACCCGCCGAGATACGCCTCGAACCAGGCGGAGAAATCCATCGGGTCCGCCGAGGAAGGGACGCCGATGTCGCCCAGGTAGCCGGTGCAGTAACGCGCCGGGATGTTCATGCAGCGGCAGAAGGTGATCGCGAGATGCGTGTAGTCGCGGCACACGCCCTTGCGCTCGTTGAAGGCCTCCAGCGCGGTCTTCGTCACCCGGGCATGCTGGTAGCCGAAGGTGATGTGGTGGTGCACGTAGTCACAGATCGCCTGAACGCGCGCCCAGCCCAGTGGCGTCTGCCCGAACAGCGCCCAGGCCGTCTCCGACAGCCGGTCGGTCTCGCAGTAGCGGCTGCCGAGCAGGTAGACGAGTGTCTCCGCCGGCAGATACTCCACGGCGTACTGTATAGCGTTCGGGTCGATTGTATCGGGCTGTCCGCTGTCGTTGATCAGTGCGTCCGAGGCGATCCGAATCTGGCCCTGCGGCGCGACGATGCGGCTGCACCAGTTGCCGAACCCGTCGCGGTAGCCGGTGATCGGGCTCGGCGGGCTGGTGATGACGTGGTCCGCCATCACGAGATCGGCGACGCGGCTGAAATGGACATTCAGCGTCAGGATCATCGGTGTCGGCTGCGGACACTCGTAGACCAGTTCAAACCCGATGCGGATCTGCATACCACCTCCTAAATATGGACTGACCACAGCGGCGCAACCCTATAGCTTCCCGATCGCGGCGCCGACGCGCCCGACCCTGCGCCCATCATGTCAGCTAACACGGGTCGAGATCCAAGGATTTCTTGGCGAGATTGGCAAAGAACCGGTCCGAGCACCAATAAGCGGTGCGGCACGCGCCGCCAGCCCGCATTTCGGCGCGGCGCATCTATGCCACCGGGACCCCGTCCTGCCCGCCGCTGGCGCGCCATCCGTACCGGGGTGGCGTCACCGGACACGACGTAAGGGGGCTTGCCCTCGGCATCGGCCAGCCGGTGGCGCGAACGGACTCCTGCTAGTAGCCCTCGAGTTGCTTGCGCAGATCGTAGTGCACCACGAAGCGTACGCTCGGCTCGTCGTAGAATCGATCTGTTTGGCGTTGATCTTGACTATGTCGACACCCCGCGTATATTTTCGGGGTACTTTCGTATTTGATGGCCTATGGATGATTTGCTTACCGCTGGCGCACTAAAAATGCCACTTCAAAAAAAGAGGGTATTAAGGCCTCCAGGGAGCTTCAATCCAGACATTCAGGAAAAGGTATTGCCGCCTGGTTTGAGGGCATGCTGAATAGACAATCCACCCTCCGAAGACCGCAGTCTTGAGCGGAAAGTAGCTTCGACGGGTTAACACCGGGCAGAATGTGACTTCAGCCTGACGCCGTTAGTCTACCTCAACAGCCGTTGCCCCGAATGTGCCGACTGGTCGGCTGGCGGCCGATTCCGCAAACCAGCACCGGCGCCAACGGGCCTGCGCTCACGGTATGTCGGGACGCTCAACTGATATAAAGGAGCACTAAATCATCATGGCAAAAAACAAGCAGCCGGAATCTATTCCTGCCTCCAAAGGCAAAAAGAAAATCAGCAATGCGGTCTACGAGACCGAACTGGCGAAGTTGCAGGACGAATTGGTCAACCTGAAGGAATGGGTTGTCGCCAAGGGGCTAAAGGTCGTGGTGATATTCGAGGGTCGTGATGCCGCTGGCAAAGGCGGCGTGATCAAGCGCATCACGGAGTACCTGAACCCACGGGTCTGCCGTGTCGTGGCATTGGGTACGCCAACGGAACGTGAAAAAACCCAGTGGTATTTTCAGCGCTACGTGCCGCATCTGCCTGCCGCAGGAGAGATCGTTCTGTTCGACCGCAGCTGGTACAACCGCGCGGGCGTGGAACATGTCATGGGCTTTTGCACAGAGGATGAATATCAAGAGTTCCTGCGCACTGCCCCTGAGTTCGAGCGCATGCTCATCCGCTCGGGCATTGTATTGATCAAGTACTGGTTTTCGGTCAACGATGAGGAACAGGAGCGGCGTTTTCAGGCGCGCCTCAACGATCCCAAGAAACGCTGGAAGCTGAGCCCCATGGACATCGAGTCGCGCAAACGCTGGGTGGAATACTCCATGGCCAAGGATGCCATGTTTTCTCATACCGACACTAAGCAGGCACCATGGTATGTCGTCAATTCGGACGTCAAGAAGCATGCTCGCCTGAACTGCATCAAGCACCTGCTGAGCATGATCCCGTATGAAGATATTGCGCCTGAGCCGATTACTCTGGAGCCGCGTAAAAGCAGCACGGGTTACGTCCGTCCCCCGATCTCCGACCAATCCTTCGTCCCGGAATTCTATGATTCCAGTTTTGGTGAGAGCTGAT
>CBDUNM010000143.1:0-13182 GCA_965368585.1 uncultured Chromatiales bacterium
CAGCCTGTGGGTCAAGGTCTACCCGATCAACGCAGACGGCAGCGAGGTCGAACAATGCGGCAACGGCGCGCGCTGCTTCGCCCGCTTCGTGCGCGAGCAGGGTTTGAGCGACGCCGACGAGATCGATGTCGGCACCGCGGCGGGCGCTATCCGCCTGTACGTCGAACCCGATCAGCGGGTCCGGGTGAACATGGGTACGCCGGTGCTCGAACCCGACGCGATTCCCTTTGAAGCGCCCGCACGGGCGATCAGCTACGCCTTCGAGGTCAACGGCGCAGGCTTGACGATCGGCGCAGTTTCGATGGGCAATCCGCACGCCGTCGTGCTGGTCGCCGACGTCGAGCGGGCGCCCGTTGCAACACTCGGTCCGCTTATCGAGGCGCATCCCCGTTTCCCGCAACGCGTCAACGCGGGGTTTCTGCAGATCGTCGACCGGCAACGGGTCAGGCTGCGGGTGTTTGAACGCGGCGTCGGTGAAACGCCCGCCTGTGGAACCGGCGCCTGCGCCGCGGTTGTCTACGGTCGTCTGCTGGGCCGTCTCGACGAACGGGTCGAGGTGCATCTGCCTGGCGGGGCGCTTGTGGTAAGCTGGCACCAAGAAAACGACCCCGTGTGGATGATTGGTCCGGCAACCCGGGTGTTCGAAGGGAGGATAACTCTGTGAGCGTGCAGCCTGAAGATCGAACGCCCGAGGATCTCGAGGCCGAACAGGTGGTCGAGTACCTGGTGGCCCACCCCTATTTGCTCAGCGAGTATCCCGCAGCGCTGGCCGCGCAGGAGCTTCCGCACGATACCGGGTCGGCCGTTTCCCTGGTCGAGCGTCAGATTCGGATACTGCGCGAACAGGCTGACAAGTACCGTAGTCAGCTCGAAGAACTGGTGCATGTCGCCCGTGAAAACGAATCGCTTAACCGCCGCCTTCACCGCCTGACACTGGCACTGATCGACGCCAGGGCGTTCGAGGAGGTCGTCGACGTGCTGCAGGACGAACTGCGCGAGCAATTCCAGGCCGACGCGGTGGAACTGAAGTTGTTTTCCGCCGAGGACCTCAACGCTCACGCAACCGAAGCCGGACCGGCGCTGTTCAGGGACTTCATGACCAAGGGGCGGCCGTCGTGCGGGCCGCTGGACGGCAAGAAGCTGGAATACCTGTTCGACTCGCAATCCGGCGACACCGGTTCGGCCGCGCTGATTCCGCTACGCACGCGCAGCCTGGTGGGCGTGCTCGCGATCGGCAGCCGGGACCCCGAACGTTTCAATGCCGGAAAAGGCGTCGATTTTCTGGTGCGACTGAGCGAAGTGGTCAGCCATACCCTGCAAGCGGTATCCGTGCCCGGCAGTTGATGGCGGCAGACCCCGACCCCGCAGCAACACGTCACCTGGATCCAACGCCGATCGACCGGTTTCTGGCGCACCTGCGCAACGAGCGGCGGCTGTCGCCGCGCACCCTGGAGGCCTACGGCACCGACCTCGCCGATTTTTCGGCGTGGGCGAACTCGCAGCCGGTCGAAACCTGGCCCGCCATCACCGATCACCACATCCGCAGTTATGCCGCCACGCGACACCGCCAGGGGCTGTCGGCAAGGTCGTTGCAGAGACGGTTATCGGCGCTGCGCAGCTTCTACCGTTACCTGCTGCGCGAAGACCTGACCGAACACAATCCCGCGCAGGGCGTACGGGCGCCGAAAGTGCGGCGCAAACTCCCAACCAGCCTCGAGCCCGATCAACTGAGCCATCTGCTCGATTTCGACAGCAGCGCGCCGCTGGACCGTCGCGATCACGCCATCATGGAGCTTCTTTATTCATCGGGCCTGCGGCTGGCCGAGCTGGTTTCACTCGATATCGGCGACCTGGATATGCGCGACGCGATGATTCAGGTCACCGGCAAGGGCAACAAGACCCGGCGCGTGCCGGTGGGCCGCTACGCGCTGGCCGCCTTGCAAGGCTGGCTGGACGTGCGCCGCGGCATGGCGGCTGCCGACGCAGCCGCGTTATTCGTCAGTCAGCGGGGTCAACGCCTGAGCCCGCGATCGGTGCAGGCGCGTCTACGCCGGCGTGCGATACAACAGGGTGCGCCGCAGCACGTGCATCCACACATGTTGCGCCACTCCTGCGCCAGTCACTTGCTGGAGTCATCGGGCGACCTGCGCGCCGTGCAGGAGCTGCTCGGGCATGCCGACATCAGCACCACGCAGATCTACACCCACCTGGACTTTCAGCATTTGGCCGAGGTCTACGATCGGGCTCACCCCAGGGCCCGCAAGAAAAACACCGGCGACGACTGAGACCGGACGCCGTCGCGCCCGCGATCAGTTGCGGAAGCCGGACTCCGGGACAAAGAACGCCGGGTTCAAGCCACTCAGCGGTTCGCGCAACTGCTCGATTTCCTGCGCCGGCGCGTGCACCTCCAACCGCGTCGGATCGGCAATCTTCAGGGCCTGTTTCAGCAGCGCATCGACGTTTTCGAGATGGCCCAGTATCCCCTGTGCGTCGACGCAGCCCTCGCGGCAGTGTGCTTCGTGATCGTTGAAACTGAACGTATAGTGCAGGCATTCTGCTTCGCTGCGGGTTCGCTCCACCATCTTCTCCCCCAATGCCTCGAAGGCGTCGAGCTGACCGGCGTGTACCTGGAAGTAAGGCGCGAGCGTGCAACAGGTGTCTTTGGCCGATATGAATTCTTCCTTTCTTGGGTTGCCGAGCTGGAAATCACCACGATGGATATTGGGAGAGCCGTGGCGCGATAACCAGGATGAAAAAAAAAGCCCCGCTGATTAGCGGGGCTGATGCGTTGCGACGGTTCGGAGTCGGTCTCAGTAGCCGGGATAGCCATAGCCGGGAGGTGCACCATAGCCGTAGCCCCCGCCCGGCGCCTGGGGATAACCGCCGTAGGGGCCCGCTCCGCCGGATGGTGCGCCGTAACCGGGCGGCATGCCGCCCGGACCTGCCGCGGGCGCACCGTAAGGGCCGGCGCTGTCGGTGCCGCCGTAGCCGGGGCCGTAGCCCTGACCGCCGTAGCCGGGGCCGTAGCCCTGACCGCCGTAGCCGGGGCCGTAACCCTGACCGCCATATCCCGGACCGGGTCCATAGCCGTAACCGCGAGGTGCATCGTAATAGCGGTCGTCGTTGTTATTGTTGCCTGTCCATCTATTCGGATTCATCCATTTGCCCGGGTTCATCATATCGCCGAAATTGACGGCGTACGTCAGCGACGGCGTTGTCGCGGCCAACAAGCCGAACGCCAACAGACTGCGAAGTTTCGTTGTCATTTCATCCCCCTTGTCCAAATTGATTTAGAGACTGCCACGGCGACAACCAGGGTCTCCCGCGTGCGGTTCTTGCAAAGGTCGAATGCCCTCGGATCGACCGTCATCGTGTCATCGGTCAGAGCCCGAGCTTAGCACTATCGGACCGAACGACAAGCCATAAAAAACGACAATAGCGCTGACCCGCGCACACCCTTGGCGAGTACTGGGCTGACGACCCGTCAGGCGCCGCGGTCCGGCCCCGGCAGCGACAGGCTGTGTCACAACCCCGCGATGTAAGCGATAATCCGCAGGCGTTGTTCGGCAAGTCAACCCTGACGTTGGATAAGATTTTGCGTTGCGAGTGGCTAGAGTGCGTCACGCAAGTCCCCTCTCCCGGCGAGAAAAGGAACACGGACTTTTGCGACACCCTCCTGTAGTCGTTGTGCTACGGTCTCGGCGTGAAATCGATGCAACGTCAGGGTCGATATACTCGTCTGTATGCGGCGTAGCCGCATCGCACCGGTATCCGGTGTTGGCCCGCGCGAGATCTGGCGCTTCTTGGCGTCGTCAGCAGTGGAATAGTGGAATGTTTAGCCTACTGATCACCTTTTTTCTGATCGCGATCGTGGTGTCGTTTCTATGCTCGTTATGGGAGGCGGTGTTGCTGAGCATCACGCCGTCCTATGCGCAGATCAAGATTCAGGCCGGCGCGCCCATCGGCGTGCATCTGCAGTCGTTCAAGGATGACATCGATCGTCCACTGGCGGCGATTCTCACGCTCAACACCATCGCTCATACGATCGGCGCAATCGGCGTCGGCGACCAGGCGGGGAAGATCTGGGCCGACGCCAATCCGCTGATCACCGGAGCGGCCGTGCCGGTGCTGATGACGCTGGCCATTCTGATTTTGTCCGAGTTGATACCCAAGACGCTCGGCGCCAATGCCTGGGAAGAATTGGCGCCCTTCACGGTCAAGTCGCTGCTGTTCATCATCACCGCCCTTGCGCCGCTGATCTGGCTCAGTCAGTTCATCACGCGCGCACTCAAAAAAGACAAGTCGAAAAGCGTCTTTTCACGTATGGACTTTCTGGCCATGGCCAAGATCGGCGCGGATCACGGTGTCTTCGAAGCACACGAATCGCATATCATCGGCAACCTGCTGAGGTTCAATACCATTCAGGCCAAGGATGTCATGACGCCGCGTACCGTGATCGTTTCGGGACCCGAGTCGGCTACCATAAAGGGGTTTTTCGAGGCGCGAGGACCGCTGCACTTTTCCCGTATACCGATTTACGAAACGGATCATCCCGACAACGTCACCGGCTATATTCTCAAGGACGACCTGCTGGCGCAGTTGGTGGAATCGACCGGCGAAGCGCCGCTATCCACCCTCAGACGCGACATCATGGTGATAAAACAGTCCTTTCCGATCCCCGATCTGTTCAGTCGGTTTCTCGAGAAACGCGAACACATCGCACTGGTCGTAGACGACTTCGGCGGCGTGGCGGGCATCGTCACCATGGAGGACGTGA
Organism: uncultured Chromatiales bacterium; assembly: GCA_965368585.1. Taxonomy (GTDB): domain Bacteria; phylum Pseudomonadota; class Gammaproteobacteria; order Chromatiales; family Chromatiaceae; genus JARRQB01. The sequence continues at coordinate 4,778 of CBDUNM010000143.1, forward strand.
TCGAAACCTTGTTGGGCATGGAAATTATCGATGAATCCGACAAGGCGCAAGACATGCAGGTGCTCGCCAGAAAGATCTGGGAGCAACGGGCCCGGCGCGAGGGCCTCCTCGAAGAGGCAGCGAACAACAAGCCGGACACGGCCGACCCGATCGATCGCGATACGGGCAATGACCTTGACTGATAGGCGTGAAGTCGGCACGAGCGCCAGGCGGCAACCATGGACTCGGCCAGCGTTTTCCTGCTAGCCGCCGACGCCGTCCTGCTGCTGCACGTGCTGTTCGTTTTGTTCGTCGTGATCGCGCTGGCACTCATCTTCATCGGCAAGGTGCGCGCCTGGTCGTGGGTCCGCAACCGCTGGTTTAGAGTTATGCACCTGGGTGCTGTCGCGGTTGTTGTCCTGCAGTCGTGGTTCGGTGTCGTATGCCCGCTGACGACGCTTGAAATGGCGTTACGCAGGCGGGCGGGCGACGCCGTGTACGCCGGTTCCTTCATCTCACACTGGCTGGAACAGGCGTTGTACTATCGCGCACCGCCGTGGGTATTCGCCATTTGTTACACGGCATTCGGTGCGGCAGTCGCCGCCAGCTGGTTTTGGGTTCGTCCGCGGGGCTCAGCGAAGTTACGCCAATCGTCAAACTAGCGTGCAATTTGCTTGAGTATCCGGGATGATCGCGCCGGCCAGGCACGCTGGCGGTACCACCTGCACCAACCTAGAATCTTCAGTTAGACGGTCTCCAGCGTGCGCCTCACGTGGTATCCGGCAAGGCATGACGAGGCGGAATAGTGGACCCATTCCAACAAGTTACAACGCCGCCAGGCGCCGGCTGAGGTGCGCACTGGCGGTCGTAGCGACGTTCACCCAGTGAGTGAAACTGACCCAGGCGCGTTTTCATCGGTAAACCAATGACCTATACATTGCTCGAAGCGACTTACTGAGGATTACAGGATCGACAATCCGCGGGGCGGGTTTGCGCTGTGGATCGAAAAGCCGCGCCGCAACGCTCGCCTCGAACCGTTCAACCAGGCCCTCGAACAGGGCATCGGTATCACGCCCGGAATCCTGTTCTCGGCAACGCGGCGCTACCGCAACTTTATCCGGGTCAACTTCAGACACCCGTGGAATGACCACCTGGAACAGGCAGCGATCAAGCTCGGGAGGTTGATACACGCCTGATCGGGCGCTGCGGGGGCGCGCAAACCGTCAGCCCGAGGCCTTCCTCTTGAGGGCGGTCGGCAGCTGGGCGCCTCGATCGAGCTTTTTGACGGTATTGGGCAGGTTCTCCCACACGATGTCCGCCAACGCATCCAGCGCCGCGCGGCGCGGGAAACTGCGCCGATATACCATTTGCACGCGACGCAACGCGTCATCCAGGTCCAGCTTACGCGCGACGATGCCCGAATCGGTCATCCAGGGTCCGCGCACCGCCAACGCCGGTACCAGCGTGCAGCCGAAGCCGGCGCCAACCAGATGCAACAAGGTTTCCAGGCTGGCGGCACGTAAATCGGCCATTTCCCCCTGCCGGTTCGCCTCGCTCATCCGGCACACTTCCATGGCCTGCTGGGTAAGACAGTGCCCGTCGGCGAGCAGCAGCAGGTCGACCGTGTTCAAATCGCGACGGGTGATCTCGTCTTTGTAGTACAGCGCGTGGTCGACCGGGTGCGCCAGCCAAAAGGGTTCTTCGAACAACGGGATCGCCGCCAGATCCTGTTCGTCGACCGGCGTGGCGATCAACGCGACATCGATCTGATGGGCACGCAGGCGTTCGAGCAGGGTGTCGGTGATCTCCTCCGAGAGCACCAGGCGCAACTGCGGGTACTTGCGCTTGAGCGGCACCAGTATGAGGGGCATCAGATAGGGGCTGATGGTGGGAATTGCGCCGACGCGCAGCGGCCCGGCCAACGGATCGCTGGCCGCGCGCGCGAGCTGCTGGATGGCGTCGGCCTGCTCCATGATCAGCTTTGAATGGTTGACCACCTCCTCGCCAATCGGCGTCACCGAAACCGAGCGATTGGTGCGCTCAAACAGCGTTACGCCCAGCTCTTCTTCCAGTTTCTTGATCTGCCCGCTCAAGGTTGGCTGACTGACGAAGCAGCGTTCGGCGGCCTTGCCGAAATGCCGGGTTTCAGCAACTGCGATCAGGTATTTGAGGTCTCTGAGGTTCATTTCGCCCGGTCAGTACTGGGTTAACCCGCCGCGGTCCGTTTGATGATCACCAACGGTGTGTCACCGGGAAATATCATTCATTACGGGAAAAGCGGGGAACTTACGCGACCCGGCAACCTAATGTTCCGTTCGATGCGAGGCGAATGACATCTTGTCCAGTACACCCATCATGACGGCAGACACCACAAAGGTCAGGTGGATGATAACGTACCACATCAGCTTGTCGTTTTCGATCTGCTGCGCGTTCATGAAGGCGCGCAACAGGTGGATGGACGAGATCGCCACGATGGAAGCGGCCACCTTGAGCTTGAGCGTGCCCGCATCCAGCTTGCCCAGCCAACCGAGTTTTTCGTCGTCCGCCTCCAGGTCGATCCGCGACACGAAGTTCTCGTAACCGGAAAACATCACCATCACCACGAGGCTGGCGACCAGCACCAGATCGATCAGTGCCAGGATGGTCAGCACCATGTCGGTTTCGGCCATCGTCACGATGTGCGACAAGACGTGAAAGACCTCTTGAAAAAACTTGATGCCCAACGCCAGGAGGGCCAGTGACAGGCCCAGGTAGACCGGGGCGAGTATCCAGCGGCTGGCGAACAGCAGCCGTTCGATCAACTTCTCCATAGAAGGGGTTCCTACTGTGAGGGTTTAACAACGGGCGCCCATTGTAGCCGCAGCCATGCCACTTCAATCGTGTTCCAGGCGATAATAGAGATCGACCGCCTGCTCCTCTCCGGCGCGGCTCTCGACCTCCAGGTGCTCGCTCAGCTTCAGGCGCAACAGTACCGACCCTTGCGGGTCGAACAGGCCCTGGCTGTACCCCAGATACAGGTTGGGGTTGAGGTACTTGCCGAGCAACAGGGAACTGCCTTGCAGACCGTCGTCGCCGCTTTCCACCTTGATTTCGTCCAGACCGAGCCGGTTGCCAAGATTTTGAAGTAAGGGCTCACTTTTTGACAAGCCCATAGTCAATGCCGCACTCGCGATATCGAACCCCTCTTGCTCGCCCGCCTGGTTGAGTCCCCTGCCCGTCAGGAGGTAAGCCAGGGCTTCGGCCTCGGGCAACGTCGGCTCGCTGTATATCCGTGGTTGCGGCTTGGCCAAGGGGCCGCTCATGGCGAGATAGGCCTTGACGGTCCCGTCGCGCGATTCGCGCACGGCGCGCAGATCCAGGTCCGGGTTGCCGGGTGGCCCGGCGAAGATCAGACGGCCCTGCTCCACCGTCAGGTCCTGCCCGTAAGCCTGGTAGGCGGCATCCTTGAGCTCGATCTTGCCGTCGAGCAGGGTACCGCGCCGATCAACCACGGCATCCACCGCGCCCACCAGCGTGGTCTTCAAGCCGAAGCCGCTGAAGGTGACCTTGTCGCCCAGCACGACCCGCACATCGGCGGTCAGGTTATCGGGTGCCGGGGCTTGCGCGGGTTCGGCGCCCTCGCCCACCAGTATTTCGTCGTCCGACACCGACACGGCGGACGCCGGCACTTCGTTGATCGTAATCTTGGCTTGCGGAATCAACAAACGACCCGACAGGCGATACGGAGCATTACCCTCGATTTTGAGGTCGGGCGACAAGGCCACGTCGGCTTCGGGCAACTGGGCGGCGCGGAAACGGTCTCCGGTGACCGCGATATCGACATAGGGTCCGCCCGGCCGCGCGGGATCGACGCTGCCGCTGATCGCGAGCCTGCCCTCCCCTGACTTCAGGCCGCCATCCAGGGTCAATGGCCCGGTTCCGTCGCCGCGAACCTGGAGATTGATATCCGCCAGCTGCAGCCCCGCCGCCGGAATCCTTGCGCTAGCGTCGATCACCCGTATTTGGCCGTCGACCTTGGGAGACGCGACGCTGCCGCCCAGACCCACATCCAGGGTGAGTTCTCCTGTCACCGCGTCCAGCGCCGGCACGAAACCGCTCACCAGTCGCAGATCGGGGAAACGCGCGGTCATGCGTCCACCCAGGGCACGCTGCGGCCCCGGCCCCACGGTGAAAGCGCCTTGGGCCGCACCGTCCTGCGCAAGCTGCAGGTTGAGCGCCACCTCACCCCGGTCGTCGGCGAAAGACCCGTCGATGCGGACGTCGCTGTAAGTCAGTTCGAACGCCTCCTCGTCGGTGGGCACCCGCAGGATGCCGTTGCCGGGGCGGATCTCGAACCGGGCCGTAGGGTTGGCGGGCGGACCTGTCACTTCGAACTGCGCGGCCAGCTTGCCCGTCAGGACGGCCTCGCCCGGGATCAGTTCCGCCCACTGCTCGAGGTCGAGGTCCCGCAGACGGCCGCGCAAATCCAGGCCGGCGGCCGCCTGCCATCCGCCGTCGACGCAAACACTGGTCGCACGCTGCACCAGGCACAGTTCGTCGATCTGCGCGCGCTCAGGACCCAACTGCAGGGCAGCCGCCCGCTCGGCCTGCCAGGTACCGGCTTGCGGTTGCTGCAGGCGCAGGGTCGTCAGCTTGCCCTGCCAGGTGTCCTGCTCCAGACCGCCCTGCGCCGCGAGCGTCAGGTCGAGCGCGTTGCCTGCGGCGGACACGGCGACTTTGTGGCTCTCCAGGCGGCCATCCAGACCGGCGGTAATCCGCGACATGACCAACTCCCCGTCGATCAGATCGCTGACCTCGAGCTTGGCATGACCGCCCTGCCCGTCCCAGTCCACATCCAGTTCGAGTGCGTCGACGCGCAGCTGTTCGAAACCGAGCTGCCTGCCTTTGAGGCGGCTGACGACCTGCGGCACCGACGGCCGACCGCCGATCTTACCCTGGCCGTTGAGTTTCCCCGCCAGACCAGGATACAACTGCGCCAGCTGCGGCGCGTCGATCGAAAAAGCGAGATCCAGGACCTCGCCCGCACTCCCGTCGACGCGCACCCGATTGGCGCCCGAAACCAAGTCGAGTTGCTTCACGCTCAGCACGGCACCGTCGTACTGCAACAACCCCGAAGCCTTCAGCGGCTGGTTACGCAGGGTGCCGCCGAGTTCGGCGATATTGGCGCTGACTATCGGTAGTTCTTCACGAATCTCGCCGCTAGAGGTAAGCGAACCGGCGATCCGCCCCGGCCAATCCGGGTACCTCGCGCCCGGATTGATCTGCGCCAGATCGACCTGCAAATCCCAGTGCACGGCGGGCGACCACCCGACCAGCCCGGTGATCTCGGCCTGACCTTCCAGCGCCCCGATCCGCAGCGGCTCGAGCCTCAGCTGCTCGGCGTTCCCCTCGCCCTGCAGACTGATTGACGCCGGCGGGATCTGTGCGCCGCGCGCCCGGGTGGTCAATTGCACCACGTAGTCGGACGTGCGCCCCTTGACGTCGATGCGGCCCTCCAAACTCTCGAATTCGGCTGCTCCCTGCAACGGCCAGGCGACCAGCGGCCAGCTGGCCGACAGGTCGAACGCCGGCTCGATCTCGTTCAGGTCCAACGACCCGTCGACCGTGATTGGCGTGGGCTCGATGATCCTCAAACGTATATCGGGCAAAAGTGCGGGGCCGCTCAAGACCAGTTCGGCGCGCAGGTTCCCGAGGTCGGGCAATCGGCCTCCGGCGGTAATCTGTGCGGACACCGTATGCGGCGCCGAAGGTGCCATCGAGAGCTGTCCCTTTACCTCGACCTGCTCGGCGTCGACGGTCAGGCCGCTGAGGGACCAGTCCGCGGCTTGCAGGCGGATCGCGGTTTCGATCAATTTAAACCGGACGTCCGAGTTTTCTTGTCGAATGGCCAGGTCGTCGATCGCCAGGCGGTCGACGACAATCTCCAGCGGCAATGCGAGATCGGGAATGGCCGGCTTGGTCGGCGGTGCGTCGGTCGGCGGTGGCGGGCGTACCTGCAGTCCGGCTACGTTGAGCAATTCGATGTGCAACCGACGGTCGAGCAGAGCGCGCGGCTGCCAGCGGAGCACGAAGCGATCGGCCGCCACCTCGGCACCGGCGGCCTCCAGATGCACGCCGGACAAGCGCAGTTCATGCAGCAGACTTCCGCTTACGCCGTCGATTTCCAACGAAACATCGGCTTTTGTTGCCAATTGCTGCGAAATGCCAATCAACCACCGGGTGCCGGTTTCACTGTTGGCCAGACCCAGCAGGGCGAGCGGAACACCGATCACGGCGACCAGCACCAGCGCCACCAGGATCTTGGCGAAGCGGACCAGCCACTTCACAGGTCGGCACCCAGGCCGAAATGGATGCGCCAGTCGTCGTCGCTGGTGTCGTCGGGCACCGCGACGTCCAGGCGCAGTCGCCCGACCGGCGAATACCAGCGTAGACCGACGCCGTAACCATACCGGGTCGTAAAATCGCTGTTGTCGTAGGCATTGCCCGCGTCGACGAACGCCGCCGCCCACCAGTCTTCGCCGTGGATGGGGTGCTCGTATTCCAGACTGCCGGTCAATAGATTGTGACCGCCTTGGGGATCGCCGTCGTCGTCGGTCGGCCCGAGCGACTCGTAGGCATAACCGCGCACGCTGTTGTCGCCGCCGGCGAAAAACCGCAACGAGGCGGGCAGCTCGGTAAATACGTCGGCCCAGGTCGAGCCGAGCTCAACGCGGCCGGTGACACGTCCGCCCCCGCCAAACCGATGAATACCTTTGGCGTGCGCCCGAACCTGCACGAAGGTCGCGGTCGACAACAGACCCTGGTAGGCGCCACGGACCTCGAAACCCAAGCGGTAACCGCGGCGGGTACGCAGCGGGTTGTCGGAGTACGTCTTGGCCAGACTCCAGCCGGGCATGAGCAAGGTCGCCGTGGTCGTCTCGTCGCCGATAGTGGAGCGTTCGTGCAGCAGTTCGACGAAGCGGGTCTCGGTCCATTTTTTGTGATGAAACGTCTGCCGGATCGCCATTTTTACGCTGTCGCTTTCACTGCTGTCGGTTTCCTCATGCAGCACGCCCAAGCTCAGATCGAACTGCCACTTGTGCGGGTTCTCGCCCGGCAGCATGTAGTCGAAGGTCAGCCCGGACTCCACGGTGGATAAGCGCATTTCGCTGCCGAACCGGTGCCCGTGACGATTTACGAAGCGATTCTGATAGCCGAAGCTGAAGCGCGGACCGGAGTCAGTCGCGTACCCGATGCCGGCTCGCCAGGCGTGCCGGGGCAGGGCGGTCAGCTTGACGTCCACGGGGATGGCGTAGTCCCGCGCCGCGGCGCGGCGCGGGCTAACCTCCACGCCACCCAAATAACCGGCGTTGCTGAGATTGCGATCCAGCGTTACCAGTTTCCTGGCATCGTAGTAGGCGCCTTCGTCCAGTGCCGCCAGCCGCCGTACAAAGTCTTCCGCAAGCGGCTGTTCGCTCAATTTCAGCGGACCGAAGCGGTAGCGATTGCCGCTCTCGAACCGCAGGAAGATCACCGCGGTACCTTCACCCGGATTGACGCGCAACTCGTTGGTTGCGAACGCGGCATCGAAATAGCCGCGCTCGAGCGCAAGGTCTCTCAGCTGCCCTTTGATGGCCTCGTAACGCCCATGGTGTAACGGGTCGCCCGGTTTAACCGACAGCTCGCGCCGCAGCCGCTTGAAGGCAGGGTCGGCGTCGGCGGCCCCGACGATCTCGAGCGCGACATCTTTCACGCGTACGCGTTCACCGACGTCGACGACAATACCCACCCGCCAGCACGCGTCTCCGAACGAAAGCTGTTTTTCGACGGACGGCCGGTAGTAGCCCAGCGCGCGCACGGCCGGCTCCAGCTCCTGTTCGACGCGGCTGAACAGGCGCTTGATCCGCCATTGCGGCGCATCGCACGGCTCTTTGCTCAGGCTGAGGTGGGCGCGGATATTGTCCGCGACCTCGTCGGGCGCTTCGATCTCGAGATCAGCGACGGCGGTCGCCGAAATAGCGGCCAGGGCAGTCAGCAGAAGGGCAGGGTACCGGAGCATGAATTGGAATCAAAACTATCAACAGAAATTCGCCAAAGAGGGCGATCCTAAGCCGCATAGCAGTTTGCAGTAACACAATCTGAAATGCACGTTTTACACGTTATCGCACCCACCGACTCGGTTGCCGGCAATCGCATGTCGTCGCAAGGTCGGAGTTGGTCCGCGGCGCGAGAGGGGGCCGGCCGACGCCGCAATGTAGTCGAAATCAATAGAAAACCCACCCCGGGAACCACTTCACATCAACCACAAGGTCGGTATTCCGGGGTGTGAAAAATGCTATAAAGCGCCGATCAGCAGCGCAGGGCATAAACAATGACCGACCCTTCAGGTCCGCTATATTTAGCCCATGTCAAGCAAGGGAAAGACGGCGCGTGGGCGCACCATGAAC
>CBDUNM010000144.1:0-12880 GCA_965368585.1 uncultured Chromatiales bacterium
CCCTCCCCCCGGACCCCGCCGCCCCGGGCCGGCCGCACCGTGACCTACACTCGGATCCGCAACCGGCCGGTATCGATCAGTGCGGTGATCAATTTCCCGCCATGTTGTACGTTGGGCACAACGCCGTGCTCGCGCAGCTCGAGGGTCCCGTTGCTCACCCAGGCCTTGCCGAAACAGGTCTCGAGATCTTTTTCTGTGTAAAGCACCTTATGGTCGCGCTATGTCTCGGTAATGCGGACGATGCGCTGCCACGCATACCGCCATTCGACGCGTTCCTGTTCAAGCCGTATGCGAGGACCCCAGCGATGCTCGATCAGCTGGGTGTATAAACCGATCTCCGCCCGGCTTAACCGCTCGAGCCCTGCCAGCTCTGCCTGTTTCTCCTCGACGACGCAAAGCTCCAGGTGGTCCCTCAAGGTGGCCTCATCCATGAGCAAAGCCCGTACATCCGGTACATAGTGACGCAGCCGGTTCAGTATCGCGAAACCGTGGGTATCGATATCGCCCCAGTACCAGCAAGGCGTGCGGTGCAGCCACCGAATGGGCTCGAAGAGATCCACGGCATACCCCAGGCGCATGAACAACAGTGTCCCGGGTAAATCGCCGAACGCCAAGCCGGTCTGCAGATTCTCGACGATAACGACCCGCTCAACCGGAAGTTGCAGCCCGGCGATCTCGTCGACTGGCGCCGTGATATCGCCCAGCCCGCCCAGCTGCCGCCTGAAATCCCGGTCCAGCAGTCGAAAGCGCATTACGACGGGTTCGCGCCGAATACCGGTGACCTGGTAGAAATCCTTCCGCTCCGCCTCTTCTCGAATCGCTTGCACCAGGGCGAGGACCAGGGTCTTGCGTGATTCGATCCATTTGCTGTCGACGCCGGGCACCGGAAGCTGGCGGATGTAGCAACCCGAATCAGGATGGGCAATCAGCCACGCCAGCACCGCGACCAGGCGATCGAAGTCCTCGTCCGAGTAATCCGCCAGCACGTCGAAACGCCGCGCCAGCTCGGCGGCAACCTGCGGCCACATCGTCAGCAACGACTGCCGACGTGAAACGGCGCGATGCCAGCCGTGTTCCTCCCCCAGCCAACGCACGACCTGCCGGGGTGAATGAAGCAGCAGTTTTTCGGGTAACCGCTGGGTGCCGACCTGGGGCCAGCGGCGTTCCGTCCACACGACCTCCCCTTCGCCTTGCCAGCGTTGCCAGCTGTTCGCCCACTGCTGAACCGCAGTGACACGTTCCTTTGTCTGTTGCTCGGTCGGCACGCCCAAGGGTACGCTGATCGGCCACTCCCCCTCTCCAACCAACCATTGGCGATGGTTGTTGCGATACCGCGTGGCTAGGCGACGGCGTACCGCTTCGGGATCAAGCAGAAAGGATTTCGCCACGCGAGGTCTCGGGCAGATTGAGCCTCTTACGCTGCATATCGTATTCGATCTGCAGCGTGGCTGAGCGCTTGCGCTCGGCGATATCCACGAAACAGGCACCGCCGATGAACGGTTCCAGGGTCATCACCGACTTCAAGGGGGTGGCCACGATCATCTGGAAACCGAACTTGCGGAAAATGTTCATGGCCAGTTCGGTGAACTCGTTGTCCGCCTTGCCGAAGGCCTCGTCCAACACCACGGCCGCGTAGACCGGCAGTTCGTCTTCGGTACCCCCGAGCTGATAACGCAGCGCCGCCGCCAGGCAGGTGGTGGCCAGTTTCTCGCGCTGCCCGCCCGATTTACCGGCCCCGGAGCGATACACCTCCACCTCGTGGCCATTGCCGTCGAGCTCGCGGCCGATGAACTCGACATGCTGGCGTACGTCCAGCACCTGGTTGCGCCAGCGTTGCTGTTCGCTATCGGCCCCGGCCAGGCGATGCACCAGGTCGCGCAATACGCTAAAACGTACCTCCGCCTCGTCGCCGCTCATCTGCCAGGAGTGTTCCAGCACCCGACGCACCTGGCCGCGGAACTCGGTGACGTCCGGCAGGTAGCGGTCGGCCACCTCGATCTGCAGATGCGTGCCCGGATTAAACTCGGCCTCCGCCAGACCCGCGTTCACCAACTCCATGCGTTCGTAGATCTCCCTGCGGGCCTGGACCAGATGGGTGTTCAGGGCGGCCAGGTTTTCCGCACTCTGTTCCTTAAGGAGATCGAGAAAGCGTTGCTCGTGCTGCGGCAGGCCGTCCTGTTCCAGGCGTGTCAGGAGCTTGAGAAACTCGGGTGCCGAGGCGAGGGTATCGTCCAGGTCCGCGGCCTCCATAGGCCATTCCCGCTTGAAATCGGCGAAGCGCTTCTCCATCAACCGAACCAAGGTGCCAAGTTCCTTGTTGCACCCCTCGCGCTCTGAATTGAGCGCCCGCTCCACCTTGGTGCGGCGACCGTCAAGATTCTTCAGCGTCGCCGCCCCGTCGACGGCATCGAACCGCTCGTCGAGCGCCCGCCTGACCGCCGCCTCCAGGACAACCCCCTGCAGTCGTCCATCCAGCTCCACCAGTTCCTGTTGGTATTCGTTGAGCCTGTCCGCCAGTCTGCCGCGCTCGACCCGGGTCGCATTCAACGCCTCTCGCATCTCGCGTACCCGTTGCCCCTGTTGTTCGATGCGCGCCCCCAACTCCTGCAGGACACGGTTCTCCGAGCGGATCTCCTGCAATTGCCGGGCGATACTCTGGATGCGGTCCAGCACCGAGGCGACGTCGATCTCGCGCCATTGCAGGTTCGCCAGCGTCTGGCAGCTCAACAGGCGCTCACGATGCGCGGCCCGCCGGGTCTCCAAGCGCCGGAGTTCGCCGTCCGCCGCGCCGATCTCCGCCCCGAGTTCGCCGGCGCGCTGTTGATACAGGCGCAGCTTTTCCTGGTTATCGAAGCCCAGTACCCAACGCCGGCGGTCGTCGATGGTGTGGCGATCGTCCTTTTCGTGCCGGCTGCGGTTGTGGCGGACCTGGCCCTCGCGGGTCAGCGCGCGCTCGGTTTCGCGAAATTCGCGCAGGCTCTCGACGCAGGCGTAGTCGAAGCGGCGCGCCAATTCGTCCCGCAGCCAGCGCTCCAAGGCGCCGGGTTTGAATTCCAGCTTGGTGACGAGCGAGCGCGGATAGAGGCGCCGTCCCGCCGGCAACACCTCCTTGCCGACGCGGTAGTAGACCACGCGTTGCCCCAGGCGCGTATCGTTGACGTATTTCGAAACCGCCGCATAGTGTTTTTCGTCCACCAGCAGCGACAGGGCGAAGCCGTGCAATACCCGCTCGATCGCGCCCTGCCACGGCGCCTCGGTCTCCCTGACCTGGATGAGCTCTCCGACGAAGGGCAGATCGTGCTCGTTGAGGGCCAGCGCCTCGACCAGAGTGCGGCGCAAAACCAGCATATGGGCGGGGATGTTCGAGGGCTGTTGCAGCATGGCCTCGACCTCCTGGCGCACGCCCACGAACTCCTGCTCCAGCTCCCGTTTGCGATCGCGCAGCGTATCCCGCTCCAGGTCGGCGGCGGCGTTGGCCTGGGTCCAGTTTTCCACCTCGGTCCTGGCGTTGGCGGTCATCTCGGCGCAGGCGTGGGGCGTCTCCGGCAGGGTCCAGTCCAGCTGCCGGCAGGCCGCCTCCACCCGGCTGCGGCTGTGCAGGCGGGCCTCGCGCAGCTGTTCGCTCTCGGCCTTTTGCCGCTCCAGCTCCTCGATGCGCGCGCCGCCCTGATGGCGGTGGCGTTCGCGCAGGGTATCCAGTTCGTTCTCCTGCGTGCTCAACTCGGCCTGCCGCTGCGCCTCCCGGCCCGCCAGGCCCACGTCCTGCTGGCGCAGCTGGCTGCTGGCCTGTTCCAGCAATTGCGCACGCCGCAGATCCCGATAGGAATCCATCTCCGCCAGCAGCGCGCCGAGACCGGCGAGCCGTTGCTCCACCGCTTTGGACTGCTGGTGCGCCTCGCGCGCGGGCTGCAGCGTTTCCACCTGACGCCGGGCGGTCACCACCGCCTGGTGGGCGCCGTCCAGCTCGGCGAACTCCTCGACCAGGCGTTCGGCGACCTCGAAGGTCGGCGGCGGTTCCAGCATGAACTCCCGCAGAAAGGCGTTGAGATCGCCGAGATTCTTGGCCGACTGGGTCTTGTGCAACAACTTCAGCGCCAGCTCCGAGTCGATCGAGAGCAGCCGCCGGAAACGCTCGCCGTAGGCACGAAACTTGTCAAAATGGTGCACGTCGTCGAGGCGCTGTTTCAGGGCGCGTATGTCCAGGTCAAAGGCCTCGAGCTCGCGGCTCAACGCGAAGGCGCGTTCGGCGATCATGAAGTGCTTGCGCACCTCCGCGTTGCGGTTCGATCCGCCGCGCAGCCAGTAAAGCTGCACCAGGGTGACCACCTTGCCGGCGCGGTTGGAGAATTCCAGGGCCAACGCCGACCAGGTCGTGCCGGTACGCAGATAGTGGGTCGCAATCTCGCCCGATTCGATGTCTTTGCGGTCCGCCCAGGCGCCACGCACATAGGAGGCCAGGTTACGATCGTAGCGCCCGCCGTCCCCTTCCCGCGCGGCGGTATTGAACGCGATCCACTGCGGCGGCACCAGCAGGGCCGCCATGCCGTCGAGCAGCGTGGATTTACCGGACCCGGAGCGCCCGACGAACAAAAACCCTTCCGCTGCGATCGGGATGTCGTGCAGACCGGAGAAGGTTCCCCAATTGAAGACCTGCAGGCGGGACATGCGGAACTGACGATCGCGCGCGACCTCGCTCAGATCCATGAACATATCGTCGGAGCGCATCAATCCGCGACCTCTTCGTCGCGCGCTCGATATGTTTGATAGATATGCGCCAGCGCCGTGACTTCCTCGGCGCTGAACATCAGTTTCAGCGACTGTGAAACGCTGTAGCGCTCGTCACTGCCGCGAATCAGGCTGATGATGTTGTTCTTTTTGGCCTTTTCGACGGCCGCCTTGATGCGCTTTTCAAAGCCGGCGCGATCGGTGTTCTGGCTGCGCTCGTAGAGCTTCAGCTGCTCCGCCATATCCGCGGCGGAAACCACGGCTCGCTCGCCGCGCGTCTCGGCCTCGGTGAGCAGGCCGCGCAGATAGAGCAGCAACACCGAATCGATAAAGGTAAGCGGCGAACGGCGCAGCAGGATGGGGGTCTCCAGTTCGCCGGTATCCGCCTGCCGGGTGAAGGCAATGCCCGCGTCGGCATCCATCACCAGTTCGAGAAACAGGTCCGCCAGACGGGAGCGGATGACCTCGTGATGCTGCAGCAGCGCCGGCCAGAGCCGGGAATGGCGGGCCGCGTCGAGCGCGGGACCGATCAGGAGTTGCACCAGCACCCGACGCGCCATTTCCGGCAGCTCGCCGCAATCGCCCGGATAGAGCCCGCTGGGCTCGACCGTTACGGTCTCGAGCGACTCGGTCGCCGCTTCTTCATGCATGCTCAACGAACTGACCTTTTACGAAATAGACGCAGGGTATAATCGCGCAGCGCTCGACCCCGTCCAAGCCCAGCCAACAGACCCGCTCTTTCAGTTCCGATCGTACGCCGTTGCGGGCACCGATGGCCAGGTAGCCCATCAGGCTGCCCAGGCCCTGCTCCGCGGGATAGACCGCCAACAGATCGGCGACCGAGATTTGATCCCGCTCTTCCAGCAGCGACTGGACATGGCCGTGCAGGCGCCGGAAGTCGATCTCGGAATGGGCCACCAGTTCGCCCACCGATTCTAAGGAAATCTCGGCGTCGCCGGCCAGCGGAATGCCCCCCTCGACCTCGTCTAGACTCGGATCGTGCAGCACAAACTGGTCCAGGGAGCGCAGCGCGGCGCTGGTCAGGTGGAGATCCTTGCCAATGCCTTCGATGGGCCCGATCGACTCCTTGATCACGAGCGCGTCGCGCTGCGCCGCCTTGAGCAGGCGGTTCAGGCGACGCTGTTCCAGGTATTCTCGACTCTGCACGAAGTGCTTCAGCCCGCGCGCGAAGCTCTGCAAGACATCATGTACCTCGCCGCCCCGGTCCAGCAGCTGGCGGGTGAGGCCCAGTAGAAAGCGCCGATCGTCGCGCTGCAGTGAGCGGCTGAAGCGCCGCGCCATGACCTGCTCCAGGGCGGCCTCGTAGGCGGCGCTCTGCTCCGGGTCGGTCAACAGGCGCCAGAAGGCCTTGAAGGTGCGCCCCGGCTCGCTTTCGGCGATCAGGTCCACGCCGCCGAACAGGGCCTCGAGTACGTCTCCCCGGCTTGCCTCGTCTTCCAGAATACGCTCGCGCAGATGCCGGTTGAGCTTTTGAAACTCGTCGCGTACGCGGCGAAAATCGTTGGCCAGTTCATCCGACAGGGCAATGATCTCACGGGCCCGTTCCAGCGCCTGCTCGTCACTGAGGATCTGCAGATTGCCCGCCTGGATGGCCTCGATGCGGTCGTCGATCCGCTGCCGCTCGCGCAGCAGCGCCTCGACCCGGAGCCGTGGGTCGGGCTCGGTCTGTTCCGCCAGTTGCACCAGCTGCTGCATGACCACCGACAAACGGCTCTCGGTGGCGACGGCACGGTCGTCTTCGAGGGTTTGCACGAACCGAACGGCCTGCATGGCAGCCGTGCTGAGTTCGTACTCCTCTTCGGTGGCATCGGCCTGGTAGCTGCGCTCCAGAAAGCCCGCCGCCAGCCATTGCGCCAGATACGACTGCGCGGTCTGCGGCAGCTCCAGACCCCGCACGCGCAGGAGCTCAAGGTCCTGCTCCAGGCGCTCGACCAGAATCGACGCCGGTAACCGACGCTCGGCATCGAGCAGGTGCGCCTGCAACAGGCCCAGCACGATGGGGGCGCTGTCGGCCGCCAGCAGACGCCAGGCGCTTTCCCGTCGCAACCGTTGATTGGTCAGCGAACGCCCGGCGCCTTTCATGAAGGGATCAAATCTAGCATCGTACAGAATTACGCATTCTTCCAATCCTCGTGCGACATCACCGCGCGGCAGCCCCGTCGAGACCGTAACCACCGACGCGACGGTCCACCCGGCTTAGGTTTCACGAAAAAACAACCTCCTTTTTTGTACGCCGACACATACCGTCTGACTGCGTTGCTCGTCGTTTAGATAGGCTGGCTATTCGCACGCCTCGCGCTTTGCCAGGCGGGCGTCTCAACGCCAAAAAACGCGAAGTTATTTCTGCGCGAATCCTTAGCGTATCACCGTGGACTCATCGTTCACCAGGCACGCACGCGGCAATGCGGCCATACTTGACCCTGGGCGCCGCGAAACCACACCAAACCCCGGGGAGACCGCCATGACCGAATCAGCCAGGACTCAATGGTGGGACGACGTGATCCGCGCCGACACGGTCAGACTGAACGACCATGTCCACCTGTTGTGGGGTGACCGGGTGCGGGTCCTGCAAAAAGACGACGCAACCGGAAAAGCGCGTATCTTCGGCCGCGGCAGTACGGGCTGGGTGGCGCAGGAGGTGCTCGGCGGAGCGCCGCTGCTGGAGATCTATTTCATCGACGTCGGGCAAGGCGACGGCGTGCTCGTCGTCACCCCCGAAGGCCATCACCTGATGATCGACGGCGGTCATCAGCGTAACCGCCAGCAAACCGGCAAGAGCGCCGCCGATTTCGTCGACTGGAAGTTCCACAAAGAATACCTTTCGGTTGACGAGAGGCGGAACCCCGACAAAAACGCGATCCGCCTGGATGCAATGCTGGCCAGTCACGCGGACGCCGATCACTACGGCGGTTTGCGTGACCTCATCGATCGAAAACTCGAGTCGGACGCGAACGAACTCGACACCGACGATGTCACCGTGGAGGCGTTTTATCACCCCGGGCTCTGCCCGCAGCGGGCGGGAACGGACGGTCTGGGCGACAAGGTGAACGGTTTCTTCGTCAGCCTGCTCGACGATCGGCGGTCACTCGAAGCGGGCTTGGCCGACAACCCGGTCGGCGCGCCGGAGATCCGCGGGTTTTGGCGCGATTTTCTGACGGCGGTGAAGGATCAACGACGGAAAAACGGCGCCCCGACACCGGTCGTGCGGATCTCGCAGAAAACCGCTTTCCTGCCAGGCTTCTCCGAGCAGGACGATACCTCGGTCACCATTCGCGTCCTCGCACCGATCGAAAACGACATCAACGGTGTACCGGCACTGCGCGATCTGGGCAACGAAGCGGTCAACAAGAACGGCCACTCCATAGCTTTGCGGCTGGATTACGGGCAACGCAAGATTATGCTCACCGGCGATTTGAACGAGCAGAGCGAACGCGACATCATGGCGCACTATGGCGACGATTTCGCGGCCGTCTGGAGCGTGGATGTCGCCAAAGCGTGCCATCACGGCAGCCACCACGTCGACTACGATTTCTTACGGGGACTGAGTGCGCTGTCGACGATATTCTCGAGCGGCGACGCCAACACCTACGATCACCCCCGCGCTTGGGTGCTGGGGGCCGCCGCCTTGTCCGGACGCGTCATAGAAGACGACACAAAGGCGCGCCTGAAGGCCCCCCTGATCTACTCGACCGAAATCGCGCGCAGCATATCACTCAAGTCGGTCGATCAGTTGCGCGAATATCACCAACCGCAACGCTACGGCAGGCAATCCGCGGCACCGAGTCAAACCATCAGCGGCACCGTCACCAAGAGCAAATGGCGTGCGGTGCTCGATCGGCGATCAGCCGAGGCGAAAGATATACCCCCGCTCTCGAACACCAAAGTGCTGCGCGATATCATCTACGGACTGGTCAATGTCCGCACCGACGGTAAACGGCTGCTGTTCGCCGTGCGCAACGAGGGTAACCACGCATGGGCATACGAAACCATGGAACCCGGGGAGATCGCCGGGGCCTATCGACTGAAGCCCGATATATAGCCGTTTGGGCGGCCGCAGCCGTTTCCTCGCGGTGAGGAAAAAGACAACGCTTTTCGAGCCAAGGCGTCGCCCAATCCGCATGTCCGGGAATGCTTATCCTGATCGATGACAAAGCTTCGCCCGGGGTTGGGGTGTAGGATTTGTAATAAGTGCGTATCAGACACCGGACACGAAGGCCAATTTCCCATGCCCCCGCCGGACAAACTCATCACTCTGGAAACCGGCCTGCCGATCTGGCACCACGTGTATGTCGTGTCGCCTTTGGTGGTCATAGGAACGAAAGAGGGCGACAGGTACGATCTGGCGACCAAGCACCAGGCCGTGCCACTGGGCCACGACAACTACTTCGGTTTCATGTGCACACCCAAGCACGGCACCTACCACAATGTCCTGAAGGAAGGGGTCTTTACGGTCACCTACCTGCGGCCTTCTCAGGTGCTGACCGCCGGTCTGGCAGCATCGCCGCGCTGCGATGACCCGAGTAACCCCAAACCCATTCTCGACGAACTGCCCACGTTTCCGGCCAAGCATATCGACGGCTTCTTCGTCACCGGCGGTTACCTGTTTCTCGAGTGCACGCTGCACAAAATCGTCGACGATTTCGGCGATGCCAGTCTGATCAGCGGCAAGATCGTGGCGGCCTATGCGCATGAAGATTCCTTCCGCGTCTACGAAGGAGACGATCAGCGCATGATTTTCGATGCGCCAATGCTCGCATATCTGGCCTACGACCGGTTTGCCGAAATACGCGGCACCTTTACCTTTCCCGCGCCGAAGAACTTCGATCCGACCAAGTAACGGGCATGGAGATTCCAGCAAACGAGATCCTGTCGCGCCTGAGTTCACAACTCGATGACATGGTCTACCTGCTGAAAGAGCTGGTGTTACTCGAAACCCCCTCGCGGCAACCCGAAACCCAAGCAGCCATCCTCGCCATGCTCAGCCGCGAGTTGAGCGAGGCGGGCATGCACGCCACCCGGTTTCGCGGCGTCGAGACCGGCGGTTATCTGGTCGCCAGGCCCCGGCGGCGCACCCGGCGCAAACCGGTGCAACTGCTCGTCGGGCATTGCGATACCGTGTGGCCGGTCGGCACGCTGGAGCAGATGCCGCTGGAAATCGGTGCGGAAACGATCAAGGGGCCCGGCGTGTTCGACATGAAGGCGGGGCTGACCCAGATCATATTCGCGCTCAGATTGATCAATGAGCTGCAGATAGACCTGCCGGTGGAACCGGTGGTTCTAATCAATTCCGACGAAGAGATCGGCAGTAAAGAATCGAAACAGGCGGTACACCGGCTGGCCCGTATCGCCGACCGCGCCCTGGTCCTGGAGCCGCCGCTGGGCCTGACCGGAAAACTCAAGACCGCACGCAAGGGCATCGGCCGATTTCACATGGTTGTCAATGGCAGAGCCGCACATGCGGGGCTCGACCCCGGCAAAGGGGTCAGCGCCATCGTGGAACTTTCCCACCAGATCCAGAAACTGTTCGCGATGAACGACCCCGAACGGGGGATTACCGTGAATGTCGGCATGATCGAAGGGGGCGTAACGGCCAACGTGGTGGCCCCGCAAAGCAGCGCCGAACTCGATGTGCGTGTGCTGACGCACGCGGACGCCGAATCGATCACCCGCTGCATACATACCCTGGAACCCATGCACCCGGAAGTCAAACTGACTATACGTGGTGCCATCAACCGGCCGCCCATGGAGCGGACGGAACGCAACCGAAGACTTTGGGACCTGGCCAGACGAACGGGCAGGCAACTGGGTATCGATCTCGACCAGGCGACTGCCGGAGGCGGTTCGGACGGCAACTATACGAGCTTGTACACCGCCACGCTCGACGGTCTGGGAACGACCGGAGACGGCGCACACGCGCCGTACGAGTTCATCTACACCGCTAAACTGGTGGAAAGAACGGCCCTGCTGACGGCGCTGCTGATGCAGGAACCGATTTCGTCGAACTGAAATCGCCGTTATGACGGCAGGCACCATACAGTGAACAAACGCATCATCTGCTTATCGCTGACCCGAATCACGGACTTTGCACAACGCGCCCTGGAAGTCGCCGCCGTCGAGCGGTCCGCCTGGGGCACCGGGGACTATGTGGTTTGCCGAATCACCCAACCCTCGCACGTGGTCCTGGTCGAACTGACCAACGGCCGCATGATGGAGCCTATGAAAGGGGATTTGGTCGTCGCCGCACTGGGTACCCGCTATGCTACGCTCGAGTCCACGGGAACCTGGGAAGAGGTCGGTGCCGACGGCCGGATTACACTGCTGACCGCGGCCGGCCTGGCCGGAAAGCTGACGTCCAAATCACCGTTGCGGCCACCTTTCATTGAGATGCAGTACGAGGGACACGTGCATATCGACGGCAAACCCGCCAACATGCAAGACTATGTGCCCGATACGCCGATCGTCCCGTACAACGTACCCACCATCTTCGTCGTCGGCACCAGTATGTCCGCCGGGAAGACCTCATCGGCCAGAGTGATCATCCATTTGTTGAAGGAGGCAGGACTCAAGGTACTCGGCGCGAAAGTCACCGGGGCGGGCCGCTACAAGGACATACTCGCGATGCAGGACGCCGGCGCCGACAATGTGTACGATTTCGTCGACGTGGGCCTGCCTTCGACCGTGCATCCCAAGCAAGACTACGTAAAGGCCCTGAACAAACTGCTCAGCATGATGCAAGCGACCGGCGCCGATGTCGCGGTGGTGGAAGCCGGTGCCTCGCCGCTCGAACCCTACAACGGCGACGTGGCGACCGAAAAGCTGCGCGATCACATCAAGTGCATGGTGTTGTGCGCCTCCGATCCCTATTCTGTGGTGGGTGTGACGAACAGCTTCGGCATCAATCCGGACATCGTGGGCGGTATTGCGACCAACACCTTTGCCGGCATCGACCTGATCAAGAAACTGTGCGGCATCAAAGCGCTCAATCTGACCGATCCGGATTCGTTGCCGGATTTGAGAGTGATTTTGACCGCGAAGCTGGGTATCCGGATCTGAACATTCATCGAAACGATCCGACGACCACCCTCACCCGTCGGACAAACCGCGTAGAGAGCCGATGACTACAGCGTCCGACAATCATCAGACAGACCGTATCCAGCCCCCTCATGTGCGCCAGGTATCGCCGCAACATGTGCTGCGCTGGTTAAGACTCGGCTGGCAGGATTTCATCCGCTCGGGCTGGCCCAGCTTTCTGCACGGCCTGATCGTATTCGTGGCCAGTATCGGAATCATTCAGGTCGCGTTGCTGTTCTGGCCCCTACTCCCAGGCGCCGTGTCAGGATTCGTACTGGTCGGACCCATTCTGGCCACTGGTCTGTATGCCTTGAGCCACCGCCTGGAACAGCAGCAAGTACCACGATTCCGAGATGCGGTGGCGGCCTGGCGACGGGGATCGAAGTGCCTGTTTCGTTTCAGTCTGCTGCTGATGCTGGCCGGTGCTGCCTGGGTGGCGGCGACAGCGGTGCTGTTCCACTTTTTCGTCAAGGCCGATATCAACCAACCCGAAGCCTTCCTCCACTACGTACTGGTGCAGAATGAGCAGCACTTCTTTCTGTGGGCGATCCTGGGCGGGCTCGGCGCGGCCCTGGTGTTCGGCTTGACGGTCGTGTCGGTGCCCCTGCTGCTCGATCGGGATATCGACACGCGCACCGCCATGCTGACCAGCATGCGCGCGGTGGGTGACAACCCGATCACCATGGGCTGCTGGGCGGTATTCATACTTGTCGCAACCGGCTTCTCGGTGGTCACGCTGATGCTCGGGTTCGTCGTCCTGTACCCGGTAATGGGGCATGCCTCTTGGCATGTCTACCGCGATCTGGTCGACGTCGATCATCTCGCACCGCGGGACATGTCGGGGTAACGCCATGTTTGAGGTGACGGAAGAGCAAATCACCGAGATCGGGATGACCTGGGGCCTGACCATCCTGATCGGTTACATGCTGTTCATCATCTGGAACCTGGCACGCAAGTCGAAGGCGGGACGGTTCGGCACCTTCGTGCTGTTCTTCGTGCTGGCCTTCGGCATGCTCGGCTTTGTCGCCAAGGCGGTCATCAAATGGTTGTTCGACATCTGACC
>CBDUNM010000145.1:0-12880 GCA_965368585.1 uncultured Chromatiales bacterium
TCTCATACGGATGCTGTTCAAGCGCCTGGTAGTCGACATTTAGCCCCTTTTTCTTAAGCCCCTCGGCATGATGGCGCATCGCGGAAAGAAACAATGCGATTCGCGCTTTGTGTGACCACACTTTGGTTGACTCGTGTGGAACTTCCGCCATCCAGACGACGTCCTGTTCGGGTGCCACATCCTGCAGGGCGGGGGAACGCGAATCGAGCTGGTCCCCGAGTATGACTATCAGCTGCCTTACGCGATGGGTCATTAGTCTTTCACTCGTCCTGGCAGTCAACGCGAACGTCAGACGCACGGCTTGTTTGACGGGTTTGTGGAACAGAACGTCGGGCATTGCGCTTACGACTGCCGTGTCGATCAAAGATGTCACGGCTCTCGCGCCGAGCCTCGTTTCCACGCCGTTGGGCGTAGAGTAGCGTTCGCGCCTGTCGCGCCGCCTGTTCGTGATCGACCAGCGGCGCTGGGTAAGATTTACCGATAAAGCAACCGGCTTTCTGCTGCACATCGTACGGCATTTGCCAAGGCGTGTGGATCCACGGCGATTCGACGCCGGCAAGCTCGGGCACCCAGCGCCGGATGAATTTGCCGTCGGGGTCCTGGTCCCGCGATTGTTTGACCGGGTTGTAGATGCGCGCAGTATTGATGCCGGTCGTACCGGATTGCATCTGAGCCTGGGAATAATGGATGCCTGGCTCGTAGTCGACGAATAAGCGTGCCAGATGCAGCGCGGGCTCGCGCCAGTGCAGCCAGAGGTGGTAGCTTGCGACCGACATCAGCAGGGCCCGCATCCGAAAATTGATCCAGCCGGTGTGATGCAGGGCGCGCATGCAGGCGTCGACCAGTGGCCAGCCGGTTTGGCCGGTTGCCCAGGCCGCGAGGCGTTCTTTGTCGCACGCCTCATCCCGCAAACCGTCCATGGCGCGGTGCAGGTTTTCGAACTCAATGCGCGGTTCGCTCTCCAGCTTTTGCATGAAGTGACAGTGCCAATGCAGGCGCCCCTCAAAGGCCGCTAAAGCGCGCCGCCAAGGCTGATCGCCAGCGGCCGGGTGACGCTTTACCTCGGCGCGGCGACGGCGGGTCGCCTGCAGGACTTCACGTACAGACAGGGTACCCCAAGCCAGATGCGCGCTGAGCCGCGAGCAGCTGTCTTGGGCACTCAGGGGACTGGACATCTCAAGGTGATAGCGGGCGCCGCGCTCGTTTAAAAACGACTCGAGCGTCCGTTCACCCGCTCGTCGGCCTCCAGGTTGCCTGCCCGGGCAATAGTCGGGTCGTAGACCCTCGTGCGGTAGATCAGGTATCGATTCGCTATCTGCGCACGCAATCAACGGCAGCGCTTTAGGCGGCGCAAACACACGTGCGTTCATTAATCTTTCCCACTGTGCCGACCATTGATCCCGGTCGCACGGACCGCGAACGACTCCTTGTTGGCGCGGCTGATACCAAGGGATCCCGCGCTCGCGCAGCCATTCGGCTACGGCGCGATCGCGTCTGTAGGACCAGTCGCCTCCGGTCTCTTGGTGTGACCACACTGCCTCGATCCGATAACGTGTACAGAGTTCGTGCAAGACGTCAATAACTTTGCCTCGTTTAACCACGAGCGGCTGCCCCATCTGAGCCAGCGCTTCGCGCAGCGGCCACAAAGCGTCGTTAACAAAAGCCCAATGTCTGCCGGCCATATCGGATTGCTGCCACCATTCCGGTTCTACAACGTATAGTGGTAAGACCGGCCCTCGCGCTGCTGCCCGGCTTAGCGGGGCATGATCTACCACGCGTAGATCACGCTTGAACCATACGATCTGCACTCGCGGTTTATCCGGCAAGGCGGTCACCTGATCGAAAAGCGATTGAGTCTTGCGGTTCGATGTAGCGGGAGAGTATTTGTCGCGCAGGTAGCGTAGCTTGCAGGCGAGCGAACAGCATGTAAAGGCCGCCCAGCTTGCGGTGCAGAAACAGCACGTCGGGTGACGGTAAACGCTCATAGCCGGCGCCAAGCCGCAGTTCGAGTAGCGTATCGCTCATGCGGCGTGCCAGGTCTGAGCGGCCGAAGTTATAGTCGCTGCTTGAGCGAACCGGTTCGGTGACGTGTCTCAGTAGAGAAACCACGCCGTCCTGATAGCGCGGCGGATCTTCCTCGCCCACGTAGCCCAGCGCGACCGCGGCCTTTAATAGATCCTGGTCCGTACCATCGACGCCGGCCCGCACTAGGTTACGTAGGTCCGCGCGGAAATCATCATCGTACTCACGGGTCGCTCCGAAGTCGAGCAGCTGTATGCGGTGGTTGACACGGTCGTAGCGGTAATTAGCGAAATTAGGGTCGGTTTGGACCAAACCCCAATCGAGCACTTCGCACAAGCTCAGTTCGAGTAGCGATGCCGCTGCATCGTTGCGCAGATCCGTTGGTTCTTCTGCCAAGCATTCAATCGGTTCGCCGCCAAGGTAGTGCATTGCTAACACGTCAGTGGTTGTCAGTTCGTCCACTACATCGGGTACTGCAAAACGAGCGTCGCCGGCAACATGCTCGGCGAACCGCCGCAAGTAAGAAGCCTCGAGACGATAATCTGCTTCGGCGTGTAACTGCGATTTAGCTTCCTCAAGTAAAGGCCCGAACTCGATTGTCTTGGGTAAAAGATCAAGTACGCGAAGCAATGCCGTCACATTGCCTACGTCACTGTCGATGCTGTGGCGCACGCCCGGGTATTGAATTTTTATGGCCAGGTGGCGGCCGTCTTTCATTTTCGCCTCGTGCACCTGGCCGATTGATGCTGCGGCCAGAGGTTGGAAGTTAAACCGTTCAAAGCGCTGATCCCAGCCCTTACCCCAAGACTGCTCGAGCAATTTCGCGACCTGACCGAGCGGCATGGCATGAGCCTGCTCACGCAGGCGCGAGAGCGCGTTGCTGAGTTCCTTGGGCAGGACCTCACCACTTTCCATGGACAGCAGTTGCCCCACCTTCATCGCGGCTCCGCGCATTTCGGACAAACGATCAGAAAGGCGGGTCGTGTTATCCGAACTTAACAACAACGAGCGCAGCGACGGTTTTTGGCCCTGACTGAGTTGCCGTGCGCCCTCAGTGACTGCGCCGCCCGCGATGCCACCGACTAGGCGCCCGAGCTTTGCCAGGCGGCTTAGTCGAGATTGCGGCAGTTGGCTTTCGAGTCCCATGTCAAATCCTCTTTAAAGTCGAGAAGGTCGGGGCGCTATCAATAGAGCGCGTAATTTCAGCAATGGTCGGTGTCGTCTAGACGTGCCGTGCGACAAAATCGTGTCCTGTGCAACCCGTCGAATGCTGCTCATGCCACCGTCCACGTTCAGCACTTGCCCGGTTAACCGGTCGGAATTTTTTAACGCACCGAAAGGCTCCGGGCGAATGCCCCGGGCGCGTAACCTGATCCATTGAGCCCGTGTGGTACCGCTTGCTGTGGAAACGCTCCTTCAAACCGATCTCAGTCGAAGTACGGAGCGTGCCCTAGGTCCGGTGTGTGCCTACCGGCTGTCAAGACCTCGTGACTTTTGGAGAGGCTTCGAGCCAGGTCAAAACCAATACCACTTGCTGCACCTATCACTGATAACGAGTTCATTTCGCGTCTCGTGATGTTGATCCTACGGTAGCAGTGCATTACATTATTGTCCATAATAATGTTTGTTCAATTACTGGATTTTCGCGTCAAACTGCGCTTAAATCCTCGTATACTGCGGTCATACGCGACGATTTCGCGAAAATGAACAGTTTTTGTTAAGGGTAAAACCATGAACACCCCAAAAAGATCGTGTTGCAGGCAGCCATTATTGCGACAGGCACGATGGTTAGCGCCGGGGTCGTTACGGCAAAGCACGGATCAGGTTACGGATACGGTTACTACGGTCCGAAGTTCGGCCACTAAGACTTTCTGGCCTCGAGTGCCAACCGATGCCTGAAGGACCCGAAATACGCAGAGCGGCGGACAAAGTCCTGAAAGCGCTCAAGTCACTACCGATAAACGAAGTATTTTTCTCTTTCGACTATCTCAAGTGTTACGAACAGCATTTTAGAGGCCAACGCGTCGTTGACGTTGAAGCACGCGGTAAGGCGATGCTGATTCGGTGTAGCAATGACCTCAGCGTCTACAGCCACAATCAGCTGTACGGTCGATGGGTTGTTCGACAAGCCTATAGCTACCCGAAATCCAATAGACAGCTTCGTCTGGCCATTCATAACGAAAAGAAATCGGCCTTGCTTTACAGTGCGTCGGACATCGAAGTGCTGACGCTGGAACAGATTACGACGCATCCCTATCTCGCCCAATTGGGCCCCGATGTGCTTTCGGTAACACCGAACGCCGTTTTAGAACTGCTGCAGGCGCAAAAAAACCGACGACGGCAGTTTAGTGCATTGCTCCTCGATCAGCGTTTCCTCGCCGGTATCGGCAACTACCTGCGAAGCGAAATACTTTTTACGGCGGGATTGCATCCACGTCGACGTCCGTTGGACTGTAGCAGGGAGCAGCTTGAAAGGCTGGCCATTGCCACAGCAACGATCCCGCGGCAGTCCTATCTCCATAACGGCATTACAAACGATCTCGAGCAGGCGCGGTTACTTAAAGCCGACGGCCAGACACGCAGCCAGTATCGGCATTGGGTATTTGGCCGGGCAACTCGACCTTGTCGATCGTGCGGGCAAAGTATCGTTAAGGAGATTGCCGCGGGCCGAAGAGTTTATTTTTGTTTGGTTTGCCAACCGATGGACTAGCGTAGGGAGACCGGCCAGCCGCTTCTCTCGGCGAGGTTGTGTGATACCCAAAAAAAAGGCCGCGATCTCGCGGCCATTAATTATCGTTGAGTGTAATTCAGCATCTTCAAATAGTGCAGAAAACTACGCGCTCGATGGCGAACCCAAGGGTGCATCCACTGCGCGAGGACCTGCATCGTTAACAGGTTTACGCCGTTTTCCGCCGAATTCACCATCCGAATCCCAATCCTCGGGAGGTTTCGGCTGGCGCCCTGCCATGATGTCGTCGATCTGCCGAGCCTCGAGCGTTTCGTACTGTACGAGGGCCTGCGCCATCGCATGTAGTTTGTCGAGATTGTCTTTCAGCAACCCGCGGGCCCGTTCGTAGTTACGATCTACGATCTTTCGCACTTCCTCATCGATTTGACGTGCAGTTTCCTCGGATATGGTTTTTCTTTCGGTGACGGCTTGACCAAGGAACACTTCGCCCTCCGCTTCCCGGTAGGCCAGCGGACCAAGCTCGCTAGACAGGCCCCATTTGGTAGCCATGTCACGAGCGATCGCGGAGGCGCGCTCTATGTCGTTTTGCGCACCCGTAGTAACAGCATCGGGCCCGAAGATTAACTCCTCGGCCAGTCGCCCGCCGTACAGCGTCGCGATTTGGCTTTCAAGATGCCGTTTGCTAGCGCTCACACGATCTCGCTCGGGTAGGAACAACGTTACGCCCAAGGCACGCCCACGAGGGATGATGCTCACCTTGTGGACGGGATCGTGCTCGGGCACGAGGCGCCCGACGATCGTATGCCCGGCCTCGTGGTAAGCAGTTAGACGTTTGTCGTCTTCGCTCATTACCACCGACCGACGTTCTGCACCCATAATGATCTTATCTTTGGCGCGTTCGAACTCATCCATACCGATTCGCTGCTGATTAGCGCGGGCGGCAAACAGTGCGGCTTCGTTGACCAGGTTCGCCAAGTCAGCTCCCGAGAAACCCGGTGTACCGCGCGCGAGAATCCGCGCATCGACGCCTTCATCAATGGCGACTTTGCGCATGTGGAGCTTTAGTATGTGTTCACGTCCTTTGACGTCGGGAAGCGGTACCACAACCTGCCGATCAAACCTACCCGGCCGCAGGAGCGCGGGGTCGAGGACGTCAGGACGATTGGTCGCTGCAATGATGATGACGCCTTCCTTGCCCTGAAAGCCGTCCATCTCGACCAACATCTGGTTAAGCGTCTGTTCGCGCTCATCGTTTCCCCCGCCAAGACCAGCGCCCCGGCGACGCCCAACCGCATCAATCTCGTCGATGAAAATAATGCAGGGCGCGTTCTCTTTGGCTTGCGTGAACATGTCACGCACGCGTGACGCACCCACGCCGACGAACATCTCCACAAAGTCCGAACCGGAAGCGGAATAGAAGGGTACTTTCGCCTCGCCCGCAATGGCACGAGCCAATAGCGTCTTACCAGTCCCGGGCGGACCAACCATGAGCACGCCGTGCGGCATGTTGCCGCCCAAGCGGCGAAACCGCTCCGGATCTCGCAGAAACTCGACGATCTCCCCAACCTCTTCGCGAGCCTCGTCAACACCAGCAACGTCGGCTAAGGTAACCTTAACGTCTTCCGCGCCAAGCTTCCGCGCACGGCTTTTGCCGAAACCTAATACTCCCGAGCCGCCGACGCCGCCTTGCATTCGGCGCATGAAAAAGACAGCGAGTCCTAGTATCAGGACCAGCGGCAATACCGACATCAGGAGTTGGCCGATCAAACTAGGTTTTGCAGGCGGCGCGGCCTTTATTTCTACGCCGTTTTCGATCAGATCGCCGACCAACCCCGGATCGTCGGGGCTGAACGTGCGGAATATTTCTCCATTGCTGCGTTTGCCTCGGATTTCCTGGCCATCGACCACTACTTCGCTGATCTCACCCCGTTTGACCTCCTCCAGGAACTGCGAGTAGCTCGGTCGCGAGTTCGCATTGCCCACTGTCGGTTCGCTGTTGAGCAAGTTCACAAACAGCATTGCAGCTGACATAAGCAGCAAAATTTTAATTAGGTTTGAGTTCATTTTGGCCCCGCTGCATAAGTGCATAGGTTTTGCACAAGTACGACATTGGGGCGAATGAAAAGGTTCACAAGTCTCCGCGTGACCGGTAGATACTAAAAACGATTGTCCGGTGGCGTTTACCGAGCCAATCCACAGCCCGGGAATGAGGAACGGGTTTCCGATGATGAGTAAGTTGAGACCTTTGATTTACGGCGATGAGGCGACAGCTTTTTCGTGACAGTACGAACCACCGTCATGGTTATCGAACGGCTTCCAGAGATCGCTTCACGCAAAGTCGGTAAATCATAAACGGCGCGATAACGTCTCTATATTTCAATAATCTACGAAGGTATCGAGCGCTGCGCCGGAGGACGTGTGCGGCCGTTGCGTCTTTCATGTTCGGGTAAAATCCGCTCGACTCGTGGACGCAAGAGGAGACCTAAGATCGGCGCGCCACAAGAAAGCGGGCAGCAATCGGTAACAGATCAAGCCCGTGCGAGCGCATCTTCATGTCGGATGATACAACTCGACAGAGCTGACCTCGTAGGAAATTTGCGCCGACTTTTCCGTAGTGCGTGGAAACTATTTCGTCTGATGTCTGACAGATGAGTAATGACGACTCAACGTGAACATTTGCTGGACGTTGTAGATATTGCATCGCAAATGGATCGTGGGGCAATTTTGTTTGCATCGAGCGTTACGTCAATTCCACTGATATTGAGCGGGAACACACTGCATAGATTCCCAGGAGAACGACAATGACCTCGACACCAATTGCCTCGACGCACGTACGCAGCGAGATCGAGCGCTGGAAGACTCGTTTCCCGGAAGATCGCGAGCAGTCGGCTGTCATTGCTGCTTTACACGCCGTGCAGCACGAAAACAATGGTTACCTAACGACCGAACTTATGGATCAAGTATCAGATTATCTGGGTTTACCGCGCATTCACGTGTACGAAGTCGCCACTTTTTATTCGATGTTCGAAACCGAACAAGTCGGTCGGAATAATGTCGCCATCTGCACAAACATCTCGTGCATGCTGCGTGGCGCCGACGATCTCGTTGAGCACGTAGAAAAAAAGCTGGGTATCAAGCTAGGCGAGAGCACCGCAGATGGTCGTATCTACCTTAAGCGTGAGGAGGAGTGTTTGGCCGCCTGCTGTGGAGCGCCGATGATGATGGTGAACCATCGGTATTACGAAAGCCTGACCAAAAATCGAGTTGACGAAATTCTGGATGGATTGGACTAATGGCACATACGCAAGAGTTGGTTAGTCTTAGTACGGTAAGGTCGGATAGGCCGTGGAAACTGGCGACGTATGAGCGCCACGGTGGATACAGCGCCTGGCGACGGATTCTAGCTGGCGAGATTTCGCCAGAGCAGGTAATCTGCGCAGTCAAAGAATCGGGTTTGCGTGGTCGCGGCGGCGCCGGATTCCCTACGGGTTTAAAATGGAGCTTCATGCCTCACGCGGCGACAGTTCAAAAGTACATCGTATGCAATTCAGATGAGAGCGAGCCGGGTACCTGCCACGACCGCGATATTCTCCGCTACAACCCTCATGCGATTATTGAGGGGATGGCCATTGCCGGATATGCGGTAGGCGCAAGCGTTGGTTACAACTATATCCGCGGCGAATTTATGGATGAGCCTTTTCCACGATTTGAGGCTGCCGTCGAAGAGGCGTACGACGCCGGCTTGCTGGGAAAGCGCGTCATGGGATCGGCGATCGATTTTGATCTCTATGCGTTCATCGGCGCCGGCGCTTACATATGCGGCGAAGAGACCGCGCTGCTCGAATCGCTGGAAGGCAAGCCAGGCAAGCCGAGGTTTAAACCCCCTTTTCCGGCCAGTCACGGTCTTTACGGCAAGCCGACCACCATAAACAACGCGCAGACCCTTGCCAGTGTGCCTGCGATATTGCGCAATGGCGCTGACTGGTATGCCGGCCTGGGATCGGAGAACTCAGGCGGCACGGGGATCTTTTCTGTATCCGGGCATGTGGAGATGCCCGGCAATTACGAGCTACCCATGGGCATTCCGTTTAAAGACCTCCTGGAAATCAGCGGAGGCGTGCTAGGCGGGCGTCGGCTTAAGGCCGTCATCCCAGGAGGGTCGTCGGTACCCGTTCTTCCGGCAGAGGTCATCATGGACTGCACGATGGACTACACATCGCTGCAAAAAGCGGGATCTTCATTCGGTACGGGCGCGGTGATCGTTATGGACGAGACGACCTGCATGGTCAATGCACTGCGGCGCGTTTCTCGATTTTACATGTCGGAATCTTGTGGCCAGTGTACGCCTTGCCGCGAAGGCACAGGTTGGCTCTATCGCATGCTGACACGAATTGTCGAAGGTAAGGGTCGGGAAGACGACCTGGAGACGTTACTAGACGTGGCCAACAAGATCGAAGGACGAACAATCTGCGCGTTGGGCGACGCCGCGGCGTGGCCGGTACAAAGCTTTCTCAAGTTCTTTCGCCACGAGTTTGAGTACATGGTGCGTAACGGGGGCCGCAGCATAGTGACGGATTTGCGCAAAACAGCCGCGTAGCAACTTTAAGGCGCTTGAATTAACAAGGCGCGTTAAACGCGCCGTTGTTCCTGCAACGATTGGACGGCAATTGCTCAGCGACGTCGTTCATTCGCCGGACTATTGGCGCAGCGCGTTTTGAAACAGCCGATCACACTCACTTTTCAGGACGCCACCAGTGATCCGGCAGGTTACAAACGGCGTCTTGCTCGCGACCTCCTCAGATAGGATGTTGATTTGTTTCCAACCCATGCGCTGCAAGTCACGAATCGAGGTACCAAACACCACTTCGCGTATGCCTGCCCACATGACGGCGCCTTGACACATACAGCAGGGCTCCGCCGTTGTATACAGGCACAGTTGATGCCAATCGACCGAAAGTTCGCTGTCCGCATAACGACTGATGGCATCAATTTCACCATGTAACACCGGATTTCGATCGCCTTGGTTTACGCCCTTGGCAACAATCTCTCCAGTGCCGGTATCCACGAGGAGTGCCCCGAAAGGCGCGGTCGGCCGAGTTCGAGCGATCTGGATTGCTCTACGCATGTAGACGTCGTGTTTAACGTTCATATTGTCTTTTCAAAGCCCCAAAGCGCGTTTAATCAGCCACGCAACACTGAACCGATACAGGATGCGTCGCGAGTGCTGTCCCAAGACGGCACCAACGTCGTCGTTCAATTCTAACTCGTTCGTTCGCTGGTTCTTGTCGAGATCGGTACAAGGCGTCCGCAAGAATTACGGTCAAATCGAGAGGCTCGACGTCCGTTTCGGCAATGCGTTGTCGCGCAGTAAATGTTGGTGTCGTAGGAGCCGAGCCGTCTCGGCGATGTAAACCTGATCGATTCTCAATTCACCGAGTGGGCTCGCCTCCAACCACACTGTTTTTGTTACGCGGCAGGTCATCGTCGAATAGGAGACGGGCCTCTCCAGGATCAAGCGCGGCGCCAGCTTCGATGAAAAGGTCATATTGAAAGCTTAAATTTGCTCAATGAACATATTTTGACCAGATAAAATATTTGAAAAGCCGAAAAACGCATCCATAATTACCATTGTCAAAGACAAAACATGTACATCGAGGTGGAACATGAACACAAACCGTCAGTCTGCTTGGGACATCGAAGATCGCCGTTCCTTTCAGTTATCGATCGTTGCCGTGTATGCACCTTTGGTGCTGATGCTGGTTGTCGCTGCGGCCATTTTCTGACGTTCGGTTTAACCAGACGAGATCGCTTCTCACAGACGTATACACCAACTCAACATTGTCACGAGGACTGCCAACATGAAAACCTTCTTTCTCTCCGCCGTCACCACCGCGCTTGTCTTAACCGGTACCCAACTCGCCGTGGCGGGATCCGGCTGCGGGATGTCCAAGAACAATTACCATCGCGCGATGATGACGCACCACGGGTACGGATATCACGGTTACGGCAAGCCACAATCCCATCCGTCCGGTTACTATGGCGAAAACAAAGACGCCATGAAAAAAGGCTACGACAAGCAGTACACGCAACCGGTCGCTCAGGCAACACCGACCATCGTCGATGTGGCCGCTTCGGCCGGCTCCTTTAACACGCTGTTGAGCGCGGTTAAGAAGGCCGGGTTGGTCGACACGCTCTCAGGCGAAGGTCCGTTTACGGTGTTTGCGCCGACCGACGCCGCGTTTGCCAAATTGCCAGCGGGGACGCTGGAGGCATTATTGGCCGACAAAGAGAAACTCACCCAAGTGCTCACCTATCATGTCGTCCCTGGTAAGGTGAACGCGAGCGCGGTGAGCGGGATATCGAAGCTTGCCACTGTTGAGGGCAGCGAGCTCGCCGTCGCCGACATTAAAATCGCGAAGACCGACGTCATGGCCTCAAACGGCATCATTCACGTGATTGACGAAGTACTTATTCCAGAGGCGTAGGCTTCACATCACCGTGACGGGTTAGGGTGTCGTCGCCTCTTAAGCGCGTAACTTCGCGGAACATCGGAGCGACGACACCCGGTTGGCCGGCAAACTCTATCACTGCCTTTCGGCTTCATTTTCGACGCGACGAGCTCATCTGCGACTTAAAACCGCCCTAGCCTGCATGTTGCACCAGCCGATCGAGGACGGGCGGGAATGAATCGGCAGGGACGCGGCGCAAGTCCTGTGCGGGGCGCATGCTCGAAAGTACAGTTTGTCCCCCGTCCCCGATCTATCCGGGCCTTCGCTTGCCCAGGCACGCTGGGACTCGCCCTTCACACAATCCATAGCTATGGCTATGGTTTTCCCACCAGGGCGGAGTCCAAACGCACTTGGCCGGCACGATCATTCCGGATACTGGTGCAACATGCAGGCCAGCTGCGGACATCGATCAAGTTATTGCCGATTGCCATCGCACGGCACCCCTCAGGAGAGGCCGCTATGAAACTACTGAACCGACTACCCGGCTATCAGCGTTCGCCATATGGGCTGGAATGCCGCATTCTAAAAAAGTTGCCGCTGGCCCTGTTTGGCGTGACCGTTGTGCCTGTGCTGATGGTCTTATTTACGTCCTGGTACCCACCGGCGGGAGCGGCGCAAGAAGTCGCCAAGCAGCTTCTATTGACCGAAATCTTTGCATGGTCGATCGCGATCACCGGTTGGACGGCGGTGTTTACGATCGCTCTCGGGTGCGCGATTGTGTGGGTGATGAAAGGCCCGGGTTACGTCGCCGATGCCTACGAGCTGAGCGACGCCGACGAGCCGCTCGAGCGCAGCGAACGCCCTCCAAAGACGCTTGAGGCGTAGTGAGGAATGCGACCAAAACTGCCGCGAGGAGAATGACACGAGACGACGCCACCACACTCGGCTACCCTTCATAAGCAACCAATCGTCAGTACTTCTCGTGGCCGGTCTCGCGTGCCGTACTCCGAATTAATAAGGCGTCGTGATGCGGGCGTCGAAACCGGTCTTGAGACCACTCGGAAAAATGGGCAGCTCAAGCTCAGGTGTCCCTGGCGAAATGACAGTCGTGCGGCCGCGGGAAGCTGATAGGGTCCGCGGCAGTGGGACTGCCAACGAAAGTTATTCGACACGGTCGAGGGCTTTTGGTCGCCTCCAGCAGATTCCGCCGGCGTGATTCCGTTGATCGAATCGCGGGTGCGATTCTGGTTGTAGTAAGTCTCGAAGTCGACGAGTCTACGTTCCAAGTCGCGGGCGTTCCAGAAAAGCGTGCGATCAAGAAATTCACGGCGAACAGTTCCGATCAGGCGCTCGACGAAAGGGCGCGATCGTGGAACACAGGGAACGCTTTCGATCTCATCGACATCCAGAATGCGAAGGTTCGCTTTCCATTGGTGGTATCGGAAGAGCGGATCATTATCGGCGCTGAGATATCGGGGTTGGTCCGAACCTGACGTCGCTTTGTCGAAAACCACGACGGGTCGCCACCGGGGTCGAACTGCGCATGATAGTGCTTGGCGAGGAAGCGCCTGACTACGTCCTTATCGATGTATCATCCGAATGCCTTGTTGATCTGTTCTGCGATCCTTGGGCAGCCGAGTGAAATCGCAGCAACGTTGATGGCTTGAAAACAACGTCGGCCCGCGCGATATGACGCGGATTGAGGAATAACAGCCAGAAA
>CBDUNM010000146.1:0-12835 GCA_965368585.1 uncultured Chromatiales bacterium
TGCGCTGGCTGGGGCGCGCCATTGAAACTCAACCAAAAGCAATGCGTCCATATCAGCTTTTGACTCGTTATTACCTGAACCAACGCGAGCCTCGTGAAGCGCTGAGGGTCGCCCAACGGGCGATGCGCGTGCGACCCGAGTCGCCGTCGGCACTGGAGTTGCTCGGGGTTGCGCAAATGTCGGTCGGCGACCTGTCGTCGGCGATAAGCTCGTTTCGTCGCCTGGTCGATATAAAACCGGCGGAAGCCACTCCACACTACCTGCTGGGTCTGGCCTACAAGGCCGCCGGCGATCAGGATGCCGCCCGGCGCGCATTGGCCAAGGCGCTGGAAATCGTGCCGGATTACGCCCCCACCAAGGACCACATGATGCTGGTTGAACTGGCGTCGGGTAACAAGGATCAGGCGCTGGCTATCGCGCGCAAGATGCAGGAAGAACAACCGGAATCCGTCGTAGGGTTCGTTCGCGAAGGCGACATTCACTTCAAGACGCTGGACTATCAAGCGGCGGCGCTGGCTTACGAGCGGGGACTGTCGATCGGTGAGAACGGCGATCTGCTCGTCAAGTGGCACATGGCCAAGCTGCACTTGAAAGAAGCTGGAGCCGCCAGCAAGCGTCTGGCCGACTGGCTGGCCGAGCACCCTGAAGACGTGAACGTACGCCGTTACCTGGCGGGTTTTTACCTGCAGGGCGATGATATCGGCGCCGCGATCCGTGAACACGAGGCCTTGCTCGCAGCCATACCGGACGATATTACGACGCTCAACAATCTGGCCTGGCTGTACCAGAAGGTAGGCGACCGGCGTATGCTGCTGATGGCCGAGCGTGCGTTCAAGCTCGCGCCGGATAACCCGGCGGTACAAGATACCTATGCATGGGTGCTGTTGAACAACAACCGGGCAGCCGAAGCGCGAGACCTGCTGGCCAAGACATTGACCAAGACCGGTGACCCGTCGACGCTCTATCACTACGCCCTTGCGCTGGCGGAAACCGGCGACCCGGAAAGCGCCAAGCGCGCGCTCGAAAAACTGCTTCAGTCGGGGAAGGAGTTTCCGGAAAAGGCGCAGGCGCGGGCTATGCTCAAGCAGCTTTGAGGCTACCT
This sequence comes from uncultured Chromatiales bacterium, assembly GCA_965368585.1. Classification (GTDB taxonomy): domain Bacteria; phylum Pseudomonadota; class Gammaproteobacteria; order Chromatiales; family Chromatiaceae; genus JARRQB01. Next base: position 1,103 of record CBDUNM010000146.1, read on the forward strand.
CGCTCGCGGTTTCCGCTGATACCTCTCAGTCGCATACCGTTTCCGAAATGTCGGCCGGAATAGGGGACACGTGCCATGGAATTAGTATTTGAAATACTCAGCTACGCTAAAATGGCACCTTCTGCCGACAATTCGCAGCCCGGTAAATACCGGCTGTGCGACGACGGCTTTACAGTCAACTATGCGGCCGACCGGGTTGCCGGAAAGACCTTCGAACCCATGGCGCCGGCGACCCTACTTGCGATGGGTGCAATACAGGAAAACATTAGTCAGGGTGCCGTAGCCCTCGGCGCGCACATCGACATATCACGCTGGCCCTCCAACAATGCAACGGAAACTGAATACCTCAAGGTTAGTTGCCCGAACAACAAGCCGGTTCCAGGCGCCAATCAAGCCAGGTTGGAAGCGATTCTCAACCGCCACACCAATCGCAATGGCTACCGCAGGTCGCGCGTGCCTGATGTCTTGGCGGCGTCCGTTGCATCGAGTCGTCAGGGTGCCGCCAGAGTACTATGGGCGGAAGGAGGCCGAGTCTCCGTTTTGGCCGGGTTGGTGCAAAGGGCCTCAGAAAATCGATTTCGGACGAAGGTGCTGCACGAGTGGTTAGCGCATAGCTTGCGCTTCGACGGTGGCGATTCCGGGTTTGGCGAGGGGCTCGACGTTAATACGCTTGCCTTGCCGTTTGGCGGGAAAGCGGCCATGCGGTTCATTGAACCCTGGGCCAGGATGAAGGCGTTGAACCGCGTTGGCGCCTATCGCATGATGGCCCTGGTCGAGGCCTTACCGGTGCGGCGCGCACCTGCTGTGGTTGCGATCATATCACCAAATGGAAACGACGATTTGATGGATGCCGGAATGCTGATGGAGCGAATCTGGATCAAACTCAACGAAGCGGGACTCGCCGTTCAGCCCTATTACGTCGTGGCGGACCAACTGCATCGCAGGCGAGAGGGTATTCTTTCACCGGAATTCGATACGTCGGTGAACGAAATGTCGGATCAGTGCCGCGATCTGTTCGACTTGCGGCCGGAAGAACAACTGCAGATCATGTTCCGGGTCGGCTACGCCAAGAAAAAGGCGATACGATCGAAACGCTTGCGCGATTCGACGCTCATCGTCCGGTAGCGAATCCGTTGTTTGTACACACTAAAAAGCCTCCGAGATGTGCAGGGGATAGTTTGGTTATTTATCGCTGAAAGACCCCTTGGCCACTTAGCCGAGATCCAACGGTTATTCGATCAGCGCTTGTTTCGCATCGACTTCAGCTGGTTTCGAGCAAACGCCAGCGTGAGTTGCTGCAATGGATTGCGATAACCTCCCGGGCGCCAAGTGTGAACGAATTTGTCGCGATAGGCGTCGTATTGGAGGGCGTGTGGCGCGGCGAGTACCTTACCGCGGCCGAGCAGGAGTTTCATGGTTTGCGCCGTCGCGAAGCCCGCGCAAAGCTCGCATGCCAGTCCGGTGGACGGACCCCGGCGTTTATCGAAATCCACGCTGTCCGGATCGACCAGATAGGCCCTGTGAGCCAACGCCGGGGCAAGGCCCACGAGAAAGCGGATAGCTTGTTCTTCCTCGCTTTGGCCTCTGAGACCGAAGTACTGATCGAATGTCATTTTCTTCGGCTGGATGACGACACTGGCCGCGCTCAGCCCCATCGGGCCATCGATGACCCCTGGGATGCCGCGTCGTTCGCACAGGCTGTAAATATCGAAACGAGCCTCGAACTGAAAAAAATCGAGTCCGTCCACGTATATGTCCACTCCCTCCATGAATTCTTCTACATTGTCGCGTCCAATGGGCTCGTCAAATACTCGGAGATCGAGTTCCGGGTTGATATCACGCGCCATTCTTGCCAGTACATCCACCTTCTTTTGACCCAGTGTCGATATAAAAGCGCCGGCCTGGCGGTTGAAATTGGGTAGCTCGAAACCGTCAAAGTCGGCGATGTTGAATGCGCCTATGCCCAGGCGGGCCAAAGTTAAGAGATGACTGCCTCCCACCCCGCCCATGCCTGCGATGGCTACTCGTTTATGGCGTAAATCTGACTGTTCTTCGCGCGTCAGCCAACCGATATTGCGAGAAAACGCGTGTGAATAATCAAAATTGCTGGTCATCAACCATCCTTTTCAATCGTGAATGCCGCTTAACAGAAAATGTGACAAAATTTTTGTAGAATTGCGGCCAGTGCGTCGCAAACTTGGGAAACTGATGTCGTCAGAGATAATCGGCGCCCGACGGGTGAGTTGGAGTTACTTCCCGACCTTAGAACAATCGATTGTCGGGGTAAACCACGTTTGTCCGCCTAAGATACGAAAAAAATGACGATGGACCCGAGCGTCAGCAACTAAAACGCCAAAAAACTTCTCAAGTTTTGGCTGGTTTCCCGATACACTCGATAAGCAGGATACAGACCGGGAAACACCAGAAAAGAGTCTGACGTGTCTTAAACGATCCGCTAGCGTGCTTGGGAATATTGATGGGAATTCGGTTAAAGGTCGCAGAGTCAGCCAAGGAACTTGATGACGTTTTTTGGTTGCGCCATGAAGTGTACGCTAACGAAGAGGGGTATTTCGATTCGACGGAAGGAGCAAATACGTACCTTGTCGACCGGTTCGATACCCACCCCAAGTGTGCCAATTTGATTGCCTATGACGGCACGGAACCGATCGGTACCATCAGGCTCAATTTGGATGCTGAATCGGGGCTGCCCCCGGAAGATCTCTACGATTTCTCGGCGTATCGCGCGCGATTGGACAGTGCTTGGAATGTTGACCAAAACGGTCCGTTGCGAATCGGAAGCGCCGGCATGCTGGCTATTCGCAAGGGCTGGCGTAAACGCAGGGACGTTATTAGATCGCTGTTCAAGCTGGCCGCCGGCGTCGGGCAGAACTGGAAAGCGACACACATACTGGTATCGGGTAATCATCTCAATGCGTTGATGTACAAACGCGTCGGTTTTCAACCCCTGGACGATCGCATCTGGATCAAGGAAATCGGCGAGTACATTGTTCCCATGGCGGCGACCTATCAGGATTTTCGCAACAAGACGATTGGCAAAGCGCTTGATAGTCTCCAGCTACTCAAGTCATTCGAAAGTCAATTTCAACGCGCGGTTTTTCGGGCGGGAGACTGCATATTTCGTCAGGCGGAAAAGGCTGACGAATGCTATATCGTCGATGTTGGCAGCGTCAAAATCACGGTAGAAAATCCGAAAGATCATCGTGAGCTGACATTTGCGGTGTTGGGGAAAGGTGAAATATTTGGCGAATTGGCGCTAATCGATGCCAAAACCCGGTCAGCAAATGCTGTAGCGGCCACCGATACTGAAGTGATCGTATTGCGGCGCGATGATTTCTTGAAGGAACTCAATCAAAATCCAAAGCGTCTGGAGTTGATGCTGAATTTCATATCCGATCGGTTACGACGTACCGACCAACTAGCGATGTTGCTTGCGTACGGCACGCCTCGACAGAGACTCGAATTCGCGCTGGGCGGGTTTCTGCAGTCCGCCAAGGTGACGCTGAAAGCGGATGGCACCTGTATCCTAAGGGCTGGGCCTGCGGATTTGGCGGCTGCGGCGGGAACGCAGCCGGCCGAGGCCACGGGTTTTCTCGAGGAGTTGGCGACGCAAGGTTACTGCGAGTTCTCTGAAAAGCAAATTCATTTCTTGGCGCCGGACAGTGAATACCATCCAAAAACCGCGATTCCGGCCTCCGGCGTCAAATAAAAAGTTTTGACGCTCTTCCGGGGTGGGTGATCGCAATATCATCGGTCCCTTTTCGAATCGGCAAAAGCGTTTTCCGCACTACACCCATGTAAAGCTCGAAAAACGCTATGCGTCTTGAGTCGGGAAGACGGTGTTGGCAAGTTGCACGTGCCTGTTTAAGCCATATGCCGCGGTTCCTTTGCCCGGTTGCGAGAAATCGACCAAATCGGCAATATCCCCAATCCGCAGAGCAGTAGAGCAACAGTCGACGGAACCGGCACCGGAATGGCTGCCAGCATCGCGTCGGAAATGGCCGCGTGCGCGTCTGTCGTTACGTGGATGACATCCCAGAATAGGTAACCGTCACCGTCGGATCCAACCAGCAGCGCGGGGTCGGTGGTGTTGGTGAACCCTGCCGCTTCGGGATCAGCAAGAAGCGCGTTGAACGCTTCGAAAATATCGACGGCGTAGATTGTCGCGGAGAAGCTGGGATCCCTTTCGAGCGCTGCGATTAGCGTCTTGAGACTGTGGTTGTAGATAGCGACGAACGCTTCCAGGACCGGGACGGCCGGCGCGAAGGCGGGGTCGCTCCAAAACGGGGCAACTGACGAGTCGGGCTGGTTGGGCACCAGCACGTGTTTGGCGCCCGCCTCGGCAATCAGCCGCAGCTGAGCCTCGACGTCGGTGAACGTGTCGCCGAAGCGGTTTGCGACGGCAGTCGGGTCGGTGGGGTCGAGCGTACCACCGAGCACTTCCACCATCATCTCCAGGAGATCGTTTGCGCCGGACCAGGCGGTCACCAGTTGCGATTCGTAAAAGGTGCCGTTGGTTGTCAGGTATGTGTCGATCTGCTTACCGATTTCGGGTACCAGCTGGAATTGGGGAGGATCGCGGTAAGCAACCGATGCCCGCAGGCGATCGTCGAAGCCTGAGGTTGCACCCGAATACGCATAGTTGGTGCCCCCGCTCGTGCTGGGTTCCGGAGTCCCCAGCCCCAGTTTCTCGGCCAGGTATTCCAGCCAAATGATTCCGTTTGACTGGTGTCCTGCGAAATACGGTGGCGACGGGGGATCGGGGAGCAGGCTGGGATCCTCGCTGCTGTCGTTAAAGAGATTACCGGTGTCCGAAAGACTGTCGCCGAATGAGACGATCTCGGTGAATACAACGGCCGAAGCGGTATTGGACGCCGCAAAGAGCAGGTATGCGCAAGCGAGCGAAATACGAAGGGTTGCCCTTGTCATTGTTTGCGATCCTCTTTCTTGGGTGGTGATGGTATTTTTTCGCACAACGCCCTGATTGTACTTCAGTATCACGAGCGGGAGTTCGTTGGGGATACGGCGTGTCCTGCCGGTTGCGTATTAGTTACGGACACCGAGTTTGTGGTTGCGGATAGCAGCGAAAATTGGCGTAATGCGGTGTTGGGATCCTGCTCAGCGACCTTCGGGGTAACTTAAGCAGAGTCGTCCGCGTTGCTCCTGATCGTGGTTTCTTCGAAAGAGGCGTTCCGTTGTCCTTCCGCGTCACCGTAAAACCTACCAATGACGTCTGCGAAGCCGAACCGCGCGAGACGGTTCTGCAGGCCGGGCTGCGCGCCGGCCTCAATCTAAACCACAATTGCGATAACGGGTCGTGCGGGTCCTGCCGGGCGCGGTTGCTGGCGGGTGAGGTGGCCGCGGTGGGATATCAGGACTATCAGTTGACCGAGGCCGAGAAAGCGACAGGGCACTTTCTGATGTGCCGGCATCGGCCGATGAGCGACGTAGTGATCGAAGCGCGTCAGGTCGGCAGCGTCACGGAGATCCCCGCGCAGTCTATCCAGGCCAAGGTAACGAAGGTGGAGCGCCTGCAGGATGGGGTGATCCTGCTGCAGATCAGGACGCCCCGCTCGCGTGGCCTGCAGTTTCTCGCCGGCCAGGGCGTCGCGCTTTGTTTCGACGGTCTCCGTCCACGGGTATTGCCCATCGCGAGCTGTCCCTGCGATGCGCTGCATCTGCGTTTCCATGTGCGTTATCGACCGGGTGATGCGTTTTGCGAATTCGTGTTCAACGCACTGAAAAAAGGCGCCGAGGTCGTGCTCGAAGGCCCGGTCGGGGATTTTACCCTCAACGAGGAGTCTCGGCGTCCGCTGCTGCTGATCGCCTGGGAGGGCGGCTTCGCGCCGATCGAAAGCCTGATCGATCACGCCATTCAACTGGACCCGGACCGGACCATGCATTTGTATTGGCTGTCCGCGATACCCGGCGGGCACTATCTGTCCAACTACTGCCGCGCCTGGGTCGACGCGCTGGACGACTTTCACTACCATTCGATCGATCTGGCGCCGGCGGGCGAATGGGATGTAATGGATATCTGTCGCGAGATCCAGCGCCGCCACCGGCCGCTTGCGGATTGGGATTACTATCTGGCTTTGCCGGAAGAGCTGAGCGACTCGGTGTGTCGGTTCGCGGCATCCGCGGGCGTTGCGCAACATCAGGTACGAGTCACGCTGCTGCCACATTGTTGAACGATTGCCGAGCTGCGGTGCGGGTTGTTCTCGACCGACGCTACTGGCGCTTTTGACCCGCGCGACACGCGGATGTAAAAAGAAAGACTGGAACGCTACTGATTCTGCAGCGTTCCAGTTGTTTAAAGCCTTCCCTGGCTAGTTATTATTTTCCCTTTTTGTTTTCGATACTTTCGACGACTTATTCCAAGCTGTCCCAGCCATCGTCCATCTATCTTATTCGCCTTCCTTGTTGCCTGTCCTTCCCTGTCGTCGTCCACACACTGAGGTTCCTTAGCGAGCTATGCTCGATTGTGCGTGCTGCATAGACTTAAGCAACCGCCATGCCAACTATTAACTTATTGAAAATAAATGATATTAAATCGAAAAGAAGTAAAGAAGTAAAGAAAGCTGTCACCTATGTAGTCGTGTAGAGAATGGCTTTCTCTACTGTGTGAATTTACTTTTTCATCTCTCCGGATTTATTTCTTTCGTGATCGAATTCGGCCTCGAAAAGCCGCGACTTGCTGCATAATGATTGAAAACGGCAGGCGATCGAGTTGCTGGAACTGCCGCAGGGCTCTGCCGATCAAGGCGTATACATCGTCTATGGATGCCGGAGGTTCGCCGTGCGTGGATAGCGCGGTTTGCAGCCCGCGCAATCCCCCGACTTGTATACGCATGGCCTTGCCGTGAGGCAGGAGACTCTGGTCCTGATCAGTCCTGAGAGCGAATCGTGCCTGTTTGCGCAACAGCGCGAGCAGTTCCACACACCGGGTCTGTCCCTCATCGGACAGGCAGCGCACCCCCTCACGCTCTGCGATGCAGAAGCGCTCGGCGCGTGAGCAGGCGCATTGATTGGTCAGGATGCTCTTCTCGTACGCGCAGCAGCGCTTGTTGACGTCTCGATAGGTTTTGCGGAAAGCGTCTTGATCCACAGTGGCATACCCGGATTTGCGGAAACTGTTGGGGATGTATCTTTGGCGAAAACGTCAGCGTCTCGCTCTGTGCTTCGTGACCGCTTTCAGCGGCCTCACCGATACAACGTTTTCGGACCGTGGGTAACAAGGGCGAAAACCGGCTATTGCGACGATTGCTTAAAGCGATGAATCAAGCGCCGATCGCGTTTGCTGGGTCGGGTAGAGGGCTGTTTCGGCGCGGCGGCGCGGATGATGCGTTGGTCTTCGATGAGGCGCTCACGACGCGCCAGGCTGCGCGCGTCTTCGACGTAAAAGGTCTTGGCCTCGGCCGCCGTCCGGCGTTGTTTGGGCAGGTGGGTGATTTCGATCTCCCATTCCAGTCCGCCCTTGTTGATCTGCAAGCGGCTGCCGACGTGGACCTCCCGACCGGGCTTGGTGCGCTGTCCCTGCAGATGCACGTGCCCGCCGTTGATTGCCGTGACGGCCAACTGGCGTGTCTTGTAGAAACGGGCCGCCCACAACCATTTGTCGAGGCGCATCTTGGGCGGGTTTTCGGTCATGTCGGGCCCGTTGAATGACAGATTGCATGGTCAACGGGACGTCCGTGACGGCCGGTAGTGCGAGTGCACGCGGGATTCATGATGACACTGACCATCGCATCGCGGTCCGGCGCGATGTGCGTCGTTGCCCGTCAGGTTGGGCCGTCTTCAGAGGCATCGGCCGCGTGCGGTATCGCCGGTTCGTTCAGGTGCGGAGCCAGCCCGAGGAGGGGGTCGAGGCGACCAAAGGAATCCAATTCGGCCATGTCATCGTATCCACCAACATGTTGATTTCCCACGAAAATTTGCGGAACAGTGCGGCGCCCGCTGCGTCGCATCATTTCGCGCATCAGCGCAGGATCGGCGTCGATACGCAGTTCGTTCCAGGCTACTCCCTTGTGCTGCAGCAGCATCTTGGCACGCACGCAGTAGGGGCACATTCCAGTGGTGTACATGATGACATCCGGCATCGCTTCATCCTCTCTCGTTGGTATTTTTGCCGAATCGTAACAATCGACTCAACCTCGCGTCCATCCGGCGAATCCCTATAACGCCTTTATTCAGATTGGGTTTTTACGTTGTCGAAGATCCCGTAGCCCGGTGGTATCAGCCGTAAGGGTCGCTCGGGATCCGGCACCCGTGTCGGACTGGCCGCATTTGCCATACAGGTTGTCGGGGGAATGCGCCGCGCCCGGTCTTGGTCAACTCCCGTATTCGCCCTATCATCCCGATCTACTCTATTGACTCCACGGACAGCCGTCGCTCATGTTTCGAGAAGCCAGCCCAAACGCGATCCGCCTGCAGGATTACCAACCGCCGAATTTTCTCATCGATACCGTCGATCTGCTGTTTGATCTGCGCGACACGGGCACCCGTGTCCGCGCCGTTTTGACCTTGCGGCGGAATCCGGCCGACACGTCCGTCGCCAGCGAGTTGCGCCTCGACGGGGAGGGGCTGAATCCGATTGGCGTGCGTCTGAACGGCTCCGAGCTGGCGGCCGACGCCTATGAATTCGACCATGAATCGTTGACCATCAGGCGGCCGCCGGATGAGTTCGTGCTCGAGACGGAGGTCGAGATAGCGCCGGAAAAGAACACGGCCCTGGAGGGGTTGTACCGATCCGGCGCAATGTTTTGCACCCAGTGCGAGGCGGAAGGCTTCCGCAAAATCACCTGGTTTCTCGATCGGCCGGACGTGATGGCGCGCTTCACCACGCGCATCGAGGCCGACCGACAGGCGTTCCCGGTGCTGCTGTCGAATGGCAATCCGGTGGAGCAGGGGCGTTTGCCGCACGGTCGACACTACGCCGTCTGGGACGACCCGTTTCCCAAGCCGAGTTATCTGTTCGCACTGGTTGCGGGCGACCTGCGGTGGATCCAGGACCGGCACGTGACCGAATCCGGAAAACCGGTGCAGCTGCGGATCTATGTGGAACCGGAGAACCTCGACAAATGCGACCATGCCATGGCGTCGCTCAAGCACGCGATGCGGTGGGACGAGGAGCACTACGGTCGCGAATACGATCTAGACGTGTTCAATATCGTCGCGGTCAACGATTTCAATATGGGCGCAATGGAGAACAAGGGGCTGAACGTCTTCAACGCCAAATATGTCCTGGCGCGCGCCGACACGGCCACCGACGCGGACTATCAGGGTATCGAAGGCGTGGTCGCGCACGAATATTTTCACAACTGGACGGGTAACCGGATTACCTGCCGGGACTGGTTTCAGCTGTCGTTGAAAGAGGGTCTGACGGTGTACCGCGATCAGGAGTTCTCGGCCGATATGGGCTCGCGCGGCGTCAAGCGAATCGAAGACGTGCGCCTGCTGCGCGCCCACCAGTTTGCCGAGGACGCGGGCCCCATGGCGCACCCGGTACGACCGGACAGTTATATCGAAATCAATAATTTTTACACCGTCACGGTGTACGAAAAGGGCGCCGAAGTGGTGCGCATGCTGGCCAGCCTGCTGGGGCCGGCGTTGTTTCGCGCCGCGACTGATCTCTATTTCGAACGGCACGACGGGCAAGCCGTGACGACCGATGATTTCGTGCGTTGCATGGCCGATGCCAGCGGCCGCGATCTGACCCAGTTCAAGCACTGGTACGATTATGCGGGGACGCCGCTGCTACAGGTCGATGGCCGGTTCGACGCCGACCGTGGTACCTATCGGCTGACATTCCGGCAGCAGGTTCCGGATACGCCCGGCCAGGCGGACAAGCCGCCCTTTCACATCCCGGTTGCTGTGGGTTTGCTCGATCCTGCCGGTGAGGACGAAGCGCTGCTGCTGCAGGGGGAGACGCAAGCCGCGGGCATCTCGCGCATACTGGAATTGACCGAACCTGAGCAGACGTTCGAGTTCGTCGGTCTGGCGGCGCAGCCGGTGCCGTCGCTGCTGCGCGGGTTTTCAGCGCCGGTCAAGTTGCATTTCGACTACACCGACGACGAGTTGATGTTCCTCATGGCGCACGACAGCGACGGCTTCAACGGCTGGGACGCGGGGCAGACCCTCGCGCAGCGCCTTATCCTCGGCCTGGTAGCGGCGCGCCGACGAGGCGACGTGGTGACCGTGCCCGCCGGGTTCGTCGCGGCGTTTCAGGGGGCGCTGCAGCGACGCGCAGATGACCCCGCGCTCCTGGCGGAAGTGCTGTCGTTGCCCGGTGAGTCCTACCTGGGCGACCAGATGGACTGTGTCGATGTCGACGGCATTCACGATGTCCGAGTCGAGGTGAGGGCACAGTTGGCCTTGGCATTGCAATCAGACCTGGCGGCGGCGTATCAGGCGAACACCGACACCGGCGACTATCGCCCCGAGCCGGGCGCCATCGGCCGCCGCCGCCTGAAGAACCTGATGCTGGGTTATCTGATGGCGACCGGCGCTGACGACGCGGCGGAACTGTGTCAGCGGCAATACCGCACCGCCGACAATATGACCGATGCGATCGGCGCCTTGGCTTTGATCGCGGACAGTGATCTGCCCGAGCGCGCCGCGATTTTGGCCGATTTCGCCCAACGTTGGCGCGGTGATCCGCTGGTCATGGACAAGTGGTTCAGCGTTCAGGCGGTATCGACGCGCCGCGATACGCTGCGGCAAGTGACCCGGCTGATGGCGCATCCGGCCTTCTCGATCCGCAACCCCAACAAGGTACGGGCGCTGGTCGGTGCATTCTGCGCCGGTAACCCGGTTCGTTTTCATGCCGCGGACGGTGCTGGGTATCGGTTCCTGGCGAACCGGGTACTGGAACTGGATGCGCTCAACCCGCAAGTGGCGGCGCGCATGCTGCGCATCATGTCACGCTGGCGTCGTTTCGACGCCGTGCGCCAGGGCTTGATGCGCGCCGAATTGGAGCGTGTCGTGGCGGCCAAGGTCTCGAAAGACGTCTACGAAGTGGCTTCCAAGAGCCTGGCCAGTTGACCGCGCTCCCATTTGTCCTGCATCCGCGGCTGGCGGCGGACACGCACAATATCGGCGATTTCGCCTTGAGTCGCGCGTTGCTGATGGACGACGCGCGGTACCCCTGGGTGATCCTGGTACCGCGGCGCGCACGGGTGCGGGAAATCCACCATCTGGGGCCCGACGACAGACGGCGCCTGCTGGAAGAATCCTGTGCCGTCGCCGAGGCCATGGAGGCCCTGTTTACCCCTCACAAGCTGAACCTCGGCGCGTTGGGAAATCTGGTGCCCCAGCTGCACCTGCACCACATCGCGCGGTATTCCCACGACCCGGCTTGGCCGGGACCGGTTTGGGGGCATTCTCCCGCCGTGGTTTACCAACCTCTGCCGTTGCACGAGCGCATCGATGAGCTGCGGTCGCGGCTCAGCGCCAGCGGCCTGCGGGACGATCGTCGGTTAGCCTAGATATATTTGCGGCTGATCGGATCCGGTCGCTTCGGCGCAGCGCTGCTGACCGATGGTCGGCGCCAAAAACCCGCGGCCGATCGGGGAGTTGCCGATGCCTGCGATGCACCCTGGACGAAACCAGGTGATTTCTTTCGTCAAGCCCTCCATAATCCGCGCCCTTTCCCGTACACCGTCCAAGGACTTTCCTGCATGTGGTTTCGTAATCTGTCGCTGTACCGTCTGAGTC
>CBDUNM010000147.1:0-12713 GCA_965368585.1 uncultured Chromatiales bacterium
CGCGAGGGCGACCGCATGTTTCTCATCGCGCGCGACCGCGACAAGTTGGAGGTTGTCGCCGCCGACCTGCGCGCACGCGGCGCGGATCTGGTCGAGGTGGCGGCGTTGGATGTCCTCGATTTCGATCGGCACGACGCCGTCCTGCAAAAGGCATGCGACACCCTCCAGGGCTTGGACCTGGCGTTGCTCGCGCACGGCACATTGCCCGACCAGCAGGCTTGTCAGGCGTCATTCACACTGGCCCACCGCGAGTTCGACGTCAATGCGACCAGTGTCATGTCGCTGGTGACCTGGCTGGCAAACTACCTCGAGCGGCAACATAGCGGGACGATCGCCGTGATCTCGTCCGTTGCCGGTGACCGTGGCCGCCAGAGCAACTACCTGTACGGCGCCGCCAAAGGGGCGGTGTCTTTGTTTTTGCAAGGTGTGCGCAACCGGCTGTATCGCGCCGGTGTAAAGGTGCTCACGATCAAACCTGGTTTCGTCGACACGCCGATGACGGCGGCCTTTAACAAAGGCCCCCTGTGGGCGCAACCGGATGATATCGCCGAAAAGATCATGCATGCGCTGCGCAAGGGTCACGACGTAGTGTACGCGCCGGGTTTCTGGCGTTTGGTCATGCTGGTGATCAAATTGATTCCGGAAACCCTGTTCAAGCGCCTGTCGTTATAACGCGTCGACAAGCGTTGCCGGCCGTGCCGGCGACGAACTCGAAAAACGCCGCGTATGGCAGTAGTATCTGCGCCTGCGGCCACCTCGGATCCCGAAGCGGCGTTGCGACCGCGGCACATCGGTTTAACCTGCATGTTGCACCGGGTAGCACTGATAGACCGCGCCGCGCGCCGACGGCGCACACCAACGAAGTCAACAATCCGCAGGTCGATCAGGTTGAGTAAGAATTTTGCAAGCATCTTGATTCCGGCGCTGCTGATCGCGTTCTCGCTGGCGTTCCAGTCGGTCACCGATATCGGCTTCGAGGGCTGGAACGATGACGCACGTTACGTGGAAGCCGCCGTGCAGTGGCGCGACAACGCACCCTACGTCGGTCACGATCACTGGTCCCTGCGGCACAGCTATGTACTTCCGCTGGCAGGGTCGATGAAACTGTTTCACGGCGAGGAGTTCGCACTTTCCTTACCCTCGCTATGCGCCTATTTGGGCACCATAGTACTCACCTTTTTTGCGATCCGGCCGGCGTTCGGCGCGCTCGCCGGCGGGTTCTGTGCCATCGTGCTGGCGATTACACCCATCTTCGCGGTGACCGCCGATGCGGCCATGGTGTGGCAGGTCGAGTTGCTGCTGGTGCTGATCTCGTTTTGGTTGCTCTGGTATGCGCGGGACAGTGAGCATGCCGCCTGGTTGGCGCTGTTGGCGGGCGTGTTTGCCGGCCTGGCGCTGCTGTCGCGAGCCTCTTCGGGCGCCTATATCGTCGGCTTGGGTATTTTGTTTCTCGTTGGTCTTGGGCCCGCTCGCCGTCACTACCTGATCGCCGCGCTGGGATGCCTGGCGGTGCTGTCGGTTGACGTGCTGTACTTCAAGATCATGACCGACGATTGGCTATATCGCCTCAAGATCATCACCAACCACGGCAAGTTCACCGTCGTGACGCACGCCACCGAGACGATCGATTTGCAGCTGCTCGAACCGAATGCACGACACCTGCTGCGTGGACCCCGTAACAACTATTCCGAATACGCGTTGCTGGACATCAACGACTACGTCAACCCTTATCTGATGTTGATCGTGCACTACTACTATGGAGCGACCTACTGGCTCGGGGCCGCGGGCGTACTCAGCATGCGCCGCATTCGCGAACGGCTGACGATCGGCAAACCCGCGCACCAGCTCTTGGCAGCCCTGCCGGTGCTGGGGGCCACTTGGTACCTGGTCGGCCTGTATGTGCTCGCGCTGCGCCCGCACCCGCGGTACTGGGGGCTGACTTCCTACGTCGCTGCGTTGTTTGCCGGGCTGTTGTTCGCCTGGTTGTGGCAGCAGGGCCGACGCGGCGTCGTGGCGCTGGTCCTGGCCGCCGTCCTTGTCACCCATCTGCTGCTGGTCGAAATGAACGCCAGCAGCGTCATGTCGCACCGGTGGCTGGCCGACTACGTCAAACAGACCGGTCATACGGTGCATATGGAGGCGGAGTCGTGGCGCCACGGACAGGTTTATTTCTCGCTGGTGCGCGAGGTCGGTGACCGGTTGCGGCCGTTGCCGGACCCGGAGGCCACCAGAATCTGGGTAAACCTTGCGGACGAACTACCGGACATCATCACAGAAAACCCCGAGCAATGGGCGCTGGTATGGGAACGACGGTCGCGCGTCACCTGGCTCGGACGACTGCTCGACCAACTGGGTATATTGCAGCATCTGCCCAGTTGGCATCGCAACCGTCTGGTCACCCCGGATGCCGATGTCGTGCTCTACGAACGAAAGTCGTATTGAGACGCAAATGTGACGCAGGCATCCCGAATGCTGCGGCAGCGGGTGGATGTTTGTAAGATGATGCGAGAAACGTGCGGCGTCACTGGGAAAAGAATTCACCACTGTGTCTGAACCACCGATAGAATCATTTGCCGCGCGTGGCATCTGGCCGCTACTACTCTTGGTGGCGATCGCGGTGCTCTATGCCTTTGCCCCGCTGGGCGGAGCCTTCTCCTGGCCCGACGCCCCTCGCCACGCCATGAACGGGGCGTTCGTGTTGGACCTCATCAGGGCCGCGCCGTTTGCGGACCCGGTCGGTTTCGCATACGGCTATTACGCGCAATACCCAGCGCTGACGATACTCTTTTACCCGCCGTTGTTTTACTTCGTGCTGGCGCCTTTCTACGCCGTGTTCGGTGTGTCGCAGGAATCCGCACTGCTCGCCGTCGCGGCCTGCTACGTTGTGTTCGCCCTGGGCGCCTATACCTTTTTCCGGCTCTGGTTGGACCGTCCGGGCGCATTTGCGGCAGCACTGTTGTTCGTGGTCATCCCGGAACTGGCATTTTGGGGCCGACAGGTCATGCTGGAACTGCCCGCGTATGCATTTCTGATCTGGAGCGCGGTATTCTTCACCCACTACCTCCGGACCATGCAGATCAAGCAGCTGTACATCAGCGCGCTGTTGCTGGTCCTGGCGATATACAGCAAGAACACGGTGGTGTTCGTCGCCCTGGTGTATTTTTTCACCCTTGTAACGGTGCGCAAAGGTGCGTTCTTTCGGGACCAACACACGTACATCGTCGCGGTGTCGTCCCTGGTGCTGCTGGGGCCCCTGATCTATCTGACATTGGAGTTCGGACAGGGCAACGTGCAATCCGTCTACAGTATCGCCGACTCGCAGGTCTCGCGCCTGACGCTGGCCGGCTGGTTGTGGTACGCCAAGGCCTTGCCGACGCAAATGGGCTGGCCACCCATCATCCTGGCTGTCGCTCTGGTGGTAATCGCAGCTTTGCAACGACTACGGCTGTTCAACTATGCCGAAACCGTGTTTCTGGCCAGCTGGTTTGGCATCGGCTATCTGTTTTTCTCGGGTATCGATCTGAAGGACGCGCGCTTTACCCTGTTCATTCTGGTGCCGGTCCCGCTGCTCAGTGTACTGGCGATCTACCGCCTGCTTCCGCAACGCGCATCGCTCGCTGCCGGGCTGGCCAGCCTGCTCGCCATGGGCACGCTCGGCTACACCTTGCTGGCGCGTCCCGTACACTATGTGGACGGCTATCGTGACCTGGTCGATTACATAGCCGAGGTGGCTCCGCCGCACAGCGTGGTGCTGTTTTCCGGCTACCGCGACGGCGCCTTTATCTTCAATCTGCGCAGTATCGAAGCGCGGCGGGATCTTAGTGTCTTACGTTCGGACAAACTATTACTCAAAATAAAGATCAGGCGCGAGCTCGGCGTTGAGGAGGCCGACTTCAGTCGGGAGGAGATTGCCGATCTGATCAATCGGCACGGCGTCCACTACGTGGTTGCGCAACCTGACTTTTGGACCGACCTGGATCAGATGGCAAAATTTCAGGAAGTACTGGATTCACCGCAATTCGAGAAAGTAGCCCGCTTCCCGATGACCGCCAATTATCCGAACCTGGACAAGGAATATGTCGTTTATCGCAATCTCGGGGACGTTGCGCAGGGACCGATTCCCGTGACGATCAGAATACCGATGATCGGTCGCACCATTTCAAGCGAAGTCGGCAACAGCCAGCCACACCCGCCGCGCAACTGATCGCTGCCCACGACAATGCCGCTGGACCGCAGCCTTGCCGGCTGACAGCGTTACTGAGGGTTTGCCGGGCACAGCACCTGACGCACGGTACCGATCAGTTCGAGCAGCTTCCCGTCGCGCGTGACGAAACAGGGGGGCTTCTGATCCGGCTTAGCCTGCATGCTGCACCAGCCGGTCGACTGGTGCAGCATGCACGCTAGCGCTTACAGTGCGTCGTCATAGGCGTTCGCCAGGACGCCGCATGCCGAAGACGACGAGCCGCGCTGCGCCGAGTTCATTACCAGCGTCGCGTCGATGCCGTCCGGTAGCGACATCAGGCAGCTTTGCACGCGATCGTGCGTAGTGACCGAGTAGTACAGGTTGTGGTTTGTCGGGTTGCTCGGGTGCTGCGCGGTCATGAGCAGCGTGCGCTGGTTGCTGGTCCACTTGCCGAGGCCGCGGTGGAAGAAGCGGCCTTCGTGCTCATCTTCGTCGGAGTGGACCGACCATCCCATCTTGAGGTCGTTCATGAGCGCGCGGCTCGCCGGCGACAGCAGCTTCCCGAACCGCAAGTGCGCTGCGACGGCCGCGAGATCCATTGCGCTGAGCCACCAGTTCTTGGGTCCACAGGTCCAGACGCTGCCGCCCATCGACCCGCCGGCGGCAAACTGGATCGGGAGGATATAGCGGTCGACGTCGTAGGCGAGGGCCTGCTGGGACGCGGGTCCGGTGGCGTTACAGAAGCCGTCGACCCCCGACGGCAGCAGTACGTGGTTGCGCACGTAGTGCTGATAGCCGGCGGCGCTGTTCGCGTCGGCCGACAGCTCGGCATTGTCGACGAGGTCGCCGGTCGCAAGCGCCATGCGCCAGATCAGTAGCGCCGCGAGCTTGTAGTTGGCGTTCTTGTAGCTGTACGGCCCGTAGCCGACCGCACCGGCGCCCGCGAACTGCGGATAGATGCCGTGCTCGACGATCGCCCGGACGCCTTCGTAGGTATTGGTCGAGAGGGCCGCAAAGGTGGGGTCGTCGATCTTCAGTTCGGCAATGGTCTGGTTGATGCCGGTACGGTGGGTCAGCAGGTCGAAGAAGGTGATGCCGCTCGCGTCGAAGCCGAGACCAGGCGTCCAGGCGGGTGGCAGCCACTCGCTGATCGGGTCGAACGCGTCGACGCCCAGCTTGTCCATGAGCTGCAACATCGCAATGGCCGTGATGGTCTTGGACACGCTGTACACGTTGACGTCGGTGAACGTCGTAAACGGCTTGCCGCCGTTGAGGAAAGGCACGCGGGCGTAGCCGCCTTGCCCGCTTCGGTCCAGTTGGCCGTTCTTCGCGATCACGAACGCGTAGCCGACCGCCCGGGCGCCAAGCGCGGCATGGATATTTGCCGCAAAGGCGACGGTGTCCATTTCCGGCGCCTGAAACACGGCCTTGGGCAGGATACCCGGGCCGGGCCGGGCCGGGCCGGCGGCCAGAGCGGCGGTCGAGACAGGTTCAACGCCTGCGTCGCGCAAGCCCGATCGCGTGTCGAGGTCCGCCGCTGATGCAGCAGGGCCGGCCCCGGCAAGGCAGACCGAGCTTGCGAGCAAGGCCGCCGTGAACATGGAATTGGTTGTCGTCATGGTTGATTCTCCTGGTAGTGGATATTGTGCGCAATTCCTGTACACGTACCCGGGGGAAGCGTTTTGCCCGACGGTGCGCTGCGGAAAGGTAAGCCGGGAACAGCACGGTCAACCGCCGGGCGCGGCGATGACGATGAAGAAAAACGATGTCGCCGCCCTTGACCGCGCCTGCAGCCGCTGGTTGCGCAAAGCCATAAAGCATGCGTGAGAATGTGGATGGGGTTTATGGTCCAAGCACATTGCCGATGAGGGACACCCGATGCGCTAAATGATCATCGTCGAGGCTGCCAAAGATTTCGAAGCTGGCGTCGCCAGGCTAGCCTGCATGTTGCACCAGCCGATCGGGGACGGGCGCAGAAGCGAGCATTGCCGGCACTCGGAACGATCGAGCTCCTACGACGCGGCGCGAGATGGCGGCTGGGGCACAATCACTTACATGTCGTGCAAGAAATCGCACGCAAGTGGTGGCGCGCTATACTTGTAGCCTTCAGCTGAATCACGTTAACGTGCAATCCGCAGGTTACGCTGGCTTGTCGATCTTGTGGTTCTCCATGCGTCGAACGTACGGAAGCTGCCTCGGAAGCGTGGAAATCGATTATTTTCCGAGGCATTGAGAAGTGGGTGGTGCGGATTCGGACCGATTCGTTCGCATTCGTTCGCAGTTGCTTACGTGCACTCACAAGCGCCAAATCTGATGTGAATATCGTTGCAACGACCAAATCCCTAGTAACTGATTGAGTATTTGATGCTGAAAAAAATGACGTTAACGGCGGTTGGCTTGGCAATCGTGGCTGGCGCCATCGCCTACGCCAAGCTTGGCCAGTTCACCGCGATGTCCGAGGCCGCCGAAAACATGGTGGTGCCGCCCGAGACCGTCACCGCCATGACGGTGACCGACGCGCAGTGGGAGCAGGTCATTACCGTCACCGCCACCGTCTCGGCGGTGCAGGGGGTGACGGTTAGCGCGGAGGTCGGAGGCAGGGTGACACAGATCGCGTTCGCCTCCGGGGCACCAGTCGCTGCGGGTGATGTGCTGCTGCAGCTGGATACGGCGAGCGAAGAGGCCCAGCTCGCCTCCGCCGAGGCCACGGCTGCCTTGGCCAAGGCGGATCTGGTGCGCGTACGCAAGCTCGGGAAGCGCGACCTTGCCTCGGAGGACGCCGTCGACCGTGCCGAGGCTCAGGTCAAAGAGACCATAGGACAGGTCGGCGTGATACGCGCGCTGATCGCAAAAAAGACCGTGCGTGCACCCTTTGCCGGACGCCTGGGGTTGCGCCTGGTCAATCTCGGGCAGATCCTGCGTGAAGGCGACCCGATCGTGACGCTGCAGACACAGGGTCCGGTCCACGTGGATTTTTCGGTCCCGCAACGACAGATCGGACGCCTGCGACAGGGCATGAAGGTGCGCGCCACCGCCGACGCGGCGCCGGGAGATACGTTTCACGGCCAGATCATTGCGGTAAATCCGGAAGTGGACCCCGTGACGCGCAACGTGCGGGTGCGCGCGCTGGTCGGCAATCCCGAAAATCAGCTGCACGCGGGCATGTTCGCCAACGTCGAAGTAGTGTTGCCGGACAAGCAGCCGGTACTTCCGATAGCCGCGACCGCGGTATTCTATGCGCCCTACGGAGACTCGGTGTTCGTGGTGGAGAAGCACACGGACGACCAATCGGGTGAGTCCGAGCAGGTGTTGCGGCAGCAGTTCGTCCAGTTGGGGACGGCGCGCGGCGATTTCGTCGATGTCACCGATGGCGTGAAGGCCGGCGAAACCGTGGTGACCAGCGGTTTGTTCAAACTGCGCACCGGGATGAAGGTGGTCATAGATAATACACTGGCGCCCAAGCCCAAGCTCGAACCACGCCCTGGCGCGTCCTGAAACGCACCGCTATGAACAGCTTCACCGATATTTTCATCCGGCGCCCGGTGCTCGCCATCGTCGTTAATCTGCTGATCGTCATCGCCGGCCTGAACGCCTGGAATGCGCTGAGTGTGCGTCAATATCCACTCAGCGAAAATGCCTCGGTGCAGATCGCGACCGTATACGTCGGCGCCAGCGCGGAGCTGGTGCGCGGATTCATCACGACGCCGCTCGAGCGCGCCATTGGTGCCGCGGAAGGCATCGACTATGTGGAATCCAAAAGCCTGCAGGGTATCTCGATCATCACGGCACGGCTCAAGCTCAACTACGACGCGACCAAGGCGTTGGCCGATATTTCGTCCAAGGTCGATCAGGTGCGCAACGATCTGCCTGCCGAGGCGCAGGTGCCCGCGATCAGCGTGCAATCGGCCGACTCGGAGTTTGCCGCAGCCTACCTCAGCTTTTGGTCCGACATCCTGTCGCAGGAGCAGATCACCGATTACCTGACACGGGTGGTGCAGCCGCGGCTGGCCGCAGTCACGGGTGTGCAACGGATCGAGATCTTCGGCGCCCGCACATTCGCCATGCGGGTCTGGCTCAAGCCCGATCGCATGGCGGCGCTGGGTATCAGCCCGTCGCAGATACGCGAGGCGCTGGCCGCCAACAACTACCTGGCGGCCATCGGCAGCACCAAAGGCGCCCTGGTACAGACCTACCTGGCGGCAAACACCGATATGCACAGCGCCGAGGATTTTCGGCGTCTGGTCATCTATCAAAAAGACGACACCATCGTGCGCTTGCAAGATATTGCCGATGTCGAGTTGGGCGCCGAAGACTATGACACCCTGGTGCGCTATTCAGGCCAGACCGCGGTGTTCGCCGGCGTGTTTCCGCAACCCAATGCGAACATCATCGATGTGATCGGCGGCGTGCGCGAGGAACTGCGGCAACTCAAACAGGACATGCCCTTGGGCCTCGATGCCAGCATCGGCTATGACGCATCCGAGTATGTCGCGAATGCCATCCGCGAGGTCACCGGCACGCTCATCGACACGCTGCTGATCGTGATCGCGGTGATCTTCCTGTTTCTCGGCTCGGTGCGGTCGGTGCTGGTCCCCGTGATGGCGATCCCGGTATCGCTCATCGGCGGCATCTTTCTGATGCAGTTGTTCGGCTTCACGCTGAACCTGCTCACGCTGCTGGCCATCGTGCTCTCGGTCGGCCTGGTCGTCGACGACGCCATCGTGGTAGTCGAGAATGTCGAACGGCATCTGCGCGAGGGGCGCACGCCGCGTGAGGCCGCCCTGCTAGGCGCGCGTGAGCTGATCGCACCGATCATCGCCATGACCGTCACCCTGGTCGCGGTGTATATCCCGATCGGCCTGCAGGGCGGTTTGACCGGTGCGCTGTTTCGCGAATTCGCCTTTACCCTGGCGGGCGCCGTGACGATATCCGGCGTGGTCGCACTGACGCTGTCTCCGACCATGGCCGCGAGCCTGTTGCGCAGTGCGCAAGACGAGGAGCGCGGTTTGACCGGCTGGCTCAACCACCGGTTCGACCGCTTGCGCGAGGCCTACGGCCGTGCACTCGGTGCCACGCTCGGGGCCAGGCCCGCGGTGTACCTGGTATGGGCCGTGGTGAGCCTGTGCACCGTGCCGATGTTCATGTTCTCGCCCAGCGAGCTGGCGCCGACAGAAGATCAGAGCGTGCTGTTCGGTATCATCAATACGGCCGCCAACGCCACAACCGACCAGAACGCGGTCTACGCCAAGGCGGCTGAACAGATCATGCTCGAGGTCCCGGAAGCCGCACTGACCTTCCAGCTCCTTTTCCCGCCGTCGATCGGCGCTACGATTGGCGCCGACGGCTTCAGTGGCGTGGTGGTGAAACCCTGGGGCGAGCGCAGCCGGACGGTGACCGAGATCCTGCCGGAGGTGCAGGCCAAGGTATCGCAAATCCCGGGTATCCAGATGTTCGTGACGACCCCGCCGGCGCTGCCGGGCGGCAGCAACTTCCCGGTGGAGTTCGTCATCACCGCGACTGCCGATGCCGAACGCCTGCTCGAATTCGCCCAGGCGATCCAGCAGAAGGCCGAACAGAGCGGACTGTTTGCCTTTCCGCCGACCATCGACATGAAGCTCGATCAGCCGCAGGCGACGGTGGTATTCGACCGCGACAGGCTAGCGGCCCTGGGGCTGAACCTGTCCCAGGTCGGCGCCGATCTCGCCGTCGTGACCGGCGGAGACTTCGTCAACCGCTTCAATATGGACGGTCGCAGCTACAAGGTCATCCCACTTGTGCAGCGCACCGCTCGCCTTAACAGCGAGCAACTCGGCGAAATCCATGTGGCTGGTCCCGATGGCGGGATGGTGCCCTTGTCCGCGGTCGCCCACATCGAACACTCGGTCGTGGCCCGTTCGCTCAACCGCTTTCAGCAGCTCAATGCGGTGAAGCTTTCCGGCGTGAGCGCCCGCACGCTCGACGACGCGCTGACCTTTCTCGAGGACACTGCGCGGGAGTTGCTGCCGCCGGGTTATAGCTTCGACTACACGGGCGAGTCACGCCAGCTGCGTACCGAGGGTAACAAGTTCCTGCCGGCATTCTCGTTGGCCGTGCTGATGATCTTTCTGGTACTGGCCGTGCAGTTCAATTCGTTCCGCGATCCGTTCGTGATCCTGGCCGGTTCGGTGCCGCTGGCGTTGTTTGGGGCGCTGGTCTTCACCGTGTTGAAGATGCCCGATCCGAACATGCCGTACTGGACCAACGGCTGGACCACGACCATGAACATCTATGCCGAGGTAGGGCTGGTCACGCTGGTCGGGCTGATTGCCAAGAACGGCATCCTTATCGTCGAGTTCGCCAATAAGCTGCAGCAACAGGGCGCCAGTAAGCTGGATGCGGTGCATCAGGCCGCGATGATCCGGCTGCGGCCGGTGCTGATGACCAGCGTGGCGACCATCGCCGGCCATTTCCCGCTGGTGTTGGTAACCGGCGCCGGTGCCGCGGCAAGAAATTCCATTGGTCTGGTGCTGGTCGGCGGTATGGCCATCGGCACGCTCTTCACCCTGTTCGCGGTGCCGTCGCTGTACGTGCTGCTGGCCAAGGACCGGTCCGAGGACCTGTCCAGAGAGCCCTCAGCCTCGCAGGCGGGGCGCCTCAGCGTACAAAACGCAGCAGGCAATGTCAGCGACGGCGAGTTGGGACGGTAGTGGAAGGAGGGTGCGGCGGCGTATCTATATGTGATGGCTGAAATGGGCGCGTTCCGCTTCAGCCATCAGTTCATGGAAGTGCTCCCCCGATACGCGCACCAGGGTGGTGTGATCGCCTGCTTCGAAATAGGTGTGCTCCTGCAGACCCAGGCTCGCCTTGGGGTCCCAAACCGTCTCGATCGAATAGGCGGCGCCGATCGGTGGTACGGCGCCCGGTTCACAGTCCGGAAAAAGCGCCCTCAGTTCTTCTTCCGCGACGAACGCAAGCCGTCTGTTCAGCCGCTTGTTCAGAGTATCGAGTTCGACATGATAGTCGGAGGGTATGACCACCAGCAGTATGCCCGAATCATCCTTCAGCACGAGTCCCTTCGCCAGTGCGTCGCCGGGTACGTGAGCATGCTCGGCCGTCTCCATGCTCGATGCCGAGGGTGGATGGCTGACCAGTTTGTAGTCGATACCGTGTGCCTGCAGATGTTTCTTCAGTGCTTTTGCGATAGCCATGTCAATTCGGTCTCCCGGTACAGTCCCTGACCCGATTATAATCCAATCTGCGTCACTATCCCTCCGCGTTTACCGACGCACCGGTGCAGCCCGCTGCGACCGGTCGGGCGTCGAAAAAGCATCGGGCAGCGTCAGCCACAGGGTTGTCAGGGCTCACAAGTTGCGCGGAATAATACTGGGGTGATCCGGCCAATCACCGGTTTTTCCACACCTGCATCGTCTGGTATCGCGTTGGATTGTTGCGAAGCGGGTGGTTTATGCTTTGCGGCCGCGGTGTGGAAAACCACTGTATCCCAACCCCGGCGCTGCGGCAGACCGAGCGTTTCAACCAATCAGGTGAAGACACGACACTATGACTCAGATCAGTAAATATTTTGACATCAAGAAAGATTCCGAAGGTCGCGAGTACATGGAGGTCTACCTGGACGGCATCGCCCTGCTCAGACTGGTGCTCACCAATAAAGGCACGGCTTTCAGCCACGAAGAACGTATTGCCCTGGGCCTCGATGGCCTGCTCCCGCCGCAGGTGAATACGCTGGAGCAACAGATCGACCGCGTTTACCGGGGCTTTCAACGCGAATCTACCGATCTGGCCAAATATCAGTTTCTCAGAGCCCTGCAAGAGCGCACGGAACTCCTGTTTTACGCCCTGTTGGAGAAGCATCTGGAAGAGATGCTGCCGATCATCTACACGCCAACGGTCGGTCAGGCAGTGCAGGAATACAGTGCGCGCTACCAGAGCCCCAGAGGGCTATCGTTCTCGCCGTTGAACATCCACCGAGCGGGCGAGGTTGTCAAGAGCTACCCCTGGAACGATGTACGCATGATCGTGGCCACGGACTCCTCGGCCATCCTCGGCCTGGGCGATCAGGGTTACGGTGGACTGGCCATATGCGTGGGGAAACTCGCCATCTATACCGTCGGTGGCGGGGTCAGTCCCTTCAAGACGCTGCCGGTAAAACTGGACGTCGGGACGAATCGTCTCGACCTGATCAACGACCCCTTCTACCTGGGTATACGTCAACGACGGCTGCGGGGCGAGGACTATTACGAATTTCTCGACCGGTTTGTCGACGCCGTACTCAGCCGCTGGCCCAAGACGATTATCCAGTGGGAGGACCTGGCCAAGGATGTCGCGTTCAAGGTGCTGGAACGTTATCGCGACAAGATCCCCTGTTTCAACGACGACATCCAGGGCACGGGCGCGGTGGCGTTGGCGGGGGTGTTGTCCGCTTGCCGATTGAAAAACGAATCAATGCGGGACCAGCGCATCATCGTGTTCGGTGCGGGCGCCGGTGGCATCGGTGTCGCCTCGGCGATGATCGACGGACTCGTGCGTGAGG
>CBDUNM010000148.1:0-12611 GCA_965368585.1 uncultured Chromatiales bacterium
GGTTCGATACTCGGATAGCCCTGCGCCGACAACAACCCCAGTGTGTACCGCCCTCGTCCTGATCGCAATGTGACCTTGTCGCCCTCGACTTTTGCCGTGATATCGGCGTCTTCGGGTAACGCTTTGCAGATATCCAACAACTTGCGGGCCGGTATCGTAAATTCCATTTCACCGTCGGAGCTCGCCACGGCACGCGTGCGCAGTTGCACTTCGAGATCCGTCGCCGTGAGATCGATATGGTTTTCTCGCGCAGCAATGAGCACATTGGCCAGGATCGGCATTGTTTGGCGACGTTCAACGACTCCACTGATCTGCAACAGGGGCTTCAGGAGATCGTCTCGAGTTGTCTTGATCATCATGGTTCGTGGTTCCTGCTTAGTAATAGTTTTTATTTTTTAGAAAAATCTTATATCTATTATTAGCACCCGCATAATTGAGGATAACTATGTAAAATCCTTTTAATTTCATATAGTTATATTTAATTATGGCGTTGCTAAACCTGAGGTAAAGCGTCCGCAAACCCTGTCTGTGTTTTGTGGATAAGTAGCCCCACCCAATGCGGCGGCAAACTTCGCACAGGTTATCCCCATCAGTGACTCAGTATTCTCAACAGGTTGTTAAAGTCTTCACCAACCCTCGCATCCGTTTCGCGCAGTTGTGTAATCTTAGTCGTCGCATATAGTACTGTCGTGTGATCGCGGCCGCCGAAGGCATCACCGATCTCAGGTAAACTATGGTGGGTCAGTTCCCGAGCCAGGGTCATGGCAATTTGACGTGGTCTTGCGATCATTCGGCTGCGTTTGGGCGATAGCAGATCGGCCACTCGAATCTTGTAGTACTCGGCCACCGTCTTTTGGATGTTTTCGACCGTGATCTGTTTGTCCTGGGCGGCAATCATGTCGCGCAAGGCATCCTTGGCAAAGTCCAGCGTAATGGGGCGCCCGGTAAAATCGGCGTTGGCGATAATCCGCCGTAGTGCGCCCTCGAGTTCGCGGATATTGGAACGTACACGTTTACCCACGAAGAAGGCGACTTCGTTCGGCATATCAACGTTGAACAACTGCAGCGCCTTGCTTTTCAGTATCGCCACCCGCGTCTCCAGGTCTGGTGGCTCGATGGCTACTGTCAGTCCCCAGCCGAAGCGAGATTTCAGCCGGTCTTCCAGTCCGTCGACCTCTTTCGGGAAGCGGTCGCTAGTCAGAATAATCTGCTGCTGCGATTCGAACAGCGCGTTGAAGGTATGGAAGAATTCTTCCTGAGATCGCTCTTTACCCGCGAAGAACTGAACATCGTCGATCAGCAAGGCGTTTACGCTGCGCATCCTGCGCTTGAAGTCATCGATGGTACCGTGCTGCAAGGCCTTGACCATTTCCGCGACGAATCCTTCTGAATGCAGATAGACTACTCTCGCATTCTCGTTGCGATCAGCAATCAGATTGCCAATGGCGTGCATCAGATGCGTTTTACCCAAACCGACGCCGCCGTAGATGAAGAGCGGGTTGTACACGCGTCCCGGATTTGAACCGATCTGCATTCCAGCCGCGCGCGCGAGTTGATTAGACTTTCCTTCAACGAAACTCTCGAAGGAAAATTCTCGGTTGACGCGTGACACACCGCCGCTATTCATGGCGACTGACGCTGCCGGCGTATTCCTGTTTATCGCGACTGGTTGCGCATTCGACATGGCGGCATCTCCCCTTGCCGGAAGGTTCCTTACCGGCGCGCTACCGATCTCCAGCGACACAACGAGGTGGGTTGCGCCGGGGATTTCGGTGATCAATTCGTTAAGACGATCGAGGTAGTGCTGAGTAACCCAATCGAGCACAAACGAGTTGGGAGCCAACAAGCGTAAACGGCCGTTTTCTTGAATAGGGTGTAGCGGGCGAATCCAGGTGCTCAACTGTTGCGCGGAAAGTTCGTTCCCCAATCGATCGAGACAGTGTTTCCAGATGTCCACGTATTTTATTAGCCTTCTCGGATCTGCGAGCCGTACCAAACGGGTTTCTCCAGAACGAAAGAAACCCAGTAACGCTGTTTGACAACAGCATCGCAAATGAAATATTTGACTTTGGTTTTATTGCGGCGGTCGGCCCCAAGCCGGTCGACGGCGTGGAACAGTGCCCGGTTACCAACCCCCCTTTGCGCTACAGTCTACCCCCTTGGTAGCGACTTATCCACAACCGTCACCGTAGTCGTCGAATATTCGTAAGTTGCATATTTTTATATATAAATCAGTAGCATGACTAATTATTAATGGCACGGAAGGAGCGTCGATTGACAACGATCACGGATTCCCTTAGTGTTACGCGCTTTTCGTCAGCCGGTCAAAACAACCGCGCTAATTTGCTCACGCTTTTGTTGGGAACTGACCCATGAAACGCACTTTTCAACCGAGTCGTCTCAAGCGCGCCCGAAACCACGGTTTCCGCGCCCGCATGGCCACCAAAAATGGCCGTAAAGTCATCAATGCCCGTCGCGCCCGTGGTCGGCTGCGGCTGTCGCCACAATAAACACCGGACGGTTTGGACGCGCCTGATTGTGCCTTTCCGCGTGGCGCGCGGCTGCTGACTGAGGATCAGTTCCGGCAGGTCTTCAACCAGTCGGAACGTTCCAGCGACAAGTGTTTTACCGTCTTAGCGCGTGATAACGGCGGTAAGCCATCCCGACTGGGACTGGCCATCGCCAAGAAGCATCTTCGCCGATCGGTCGATCGCAACCGGGTCAAACGAATCACCCGCGAAAGCTATCGCGTGATTCGCGGCCGGGCACATGGAATCGATTTTGTCGTACTCGCCCGCAACGGCACGGGTCGTTGTGAAAACGCGTTACTGTACGCGTCCTTGATTCGGCACTGGCAGCGCCTAATCGCGAAGGTCGGACATGACAGTGTGTCTTGTGTCCTTTAAACTGCCGCGCTCCAAGTAGTCTTCCACTAAAAAAGCACAAACGCTCGCCATGGACAACGTTCGCCTGTTCCTGTTTCTCGGTCTCGCTTTTACGGGCATGCTCATCTGGCAGGCTTGGCAACAAGACTACGGGAGACCGCAGGTCGTCCAGCAACCCCCGACGGTGGGCGTGGAAGTAACGCCGTCCACGCAAGGCGCCGATACCCCCACGCCTCCAGCGGTACCCGAAATGACCAGCGACGACGTCGCGGCGTTGCCCAATGAAGCGACGGCAGCGCAGGCTAGGTGGATCGAAGTGGTGACGGATACCTTGCGCCTGCAAATCGACACCCGCGGCGCCACCATCGTGTCGGCCGAACTGCAGGAGTACCCGCTTTCAATCGACCAACGGGACAAGAATTTCACGCTGTTGTCGACCGACCAGGATTTCTTCATTGCCCAATCAGGGTTGTTGTCCGGTGAAACCGAGCGTGCGCCTACCCATCAGGCGGTCTACGCTTCCGCGCAGAATCGCTACGACCTCGCGCCCGGTGAAGATCGTTTGGTGGTGGATTTCTCCTGGACCGGTCCCAGCGGCGAACAGGTTATCAAGCGCTACCGGTTTACCCGCGGCACCCACCGCGTCGAGTTGGAACATATTGTCACCAACGGCGGCAGCGAGCCATGGTCCGGTGGAGAATACCGGCAATTGCAGCGTACCGAACCGCAGGGAAACGGCACCGGCAGCGCTTTCATGTATACCTATACGGGTGGTGTGATTTACAGTCCGGACGAAAAATACCAGAAGTACTCGTTCGAAGACCTCGCCTCGGGCAAACTCAATCGTGAAGTGACGGGAGGGTGGATCGCGATGATCGAGCACTACTTCCTCGCCGCTCTCGTTCCACCTCCCGCTACGGCGGTGCAGTTCGAGGGTCAACAGGTCGGCGGCGGTCGATACCTCATTCGCTATAAATCCAAAGGCGTCACTGTCGCGCCTGGCGAATCCCACACCTTTGCGGGTTCGCTCTGGTTGGGTCCGAAATCACAAAGCGAATTGGCCGAAATTGCACCGGGCCTCGATCTGACGGTCGACTACGGCTGGCTGACCGTTCTCGCGCAGCCCATGTGGTGGGTTCTTGAATGGATTCACGACATCGTCAAGAACTGGGGCTGGACCATTATCATCTTCACCGTTCTCATCAAGCTGGTGTTTTTCAAACTGTCTGAGACCAGCTATCGCTCTATGGCCAATATGCGCAAGCTTGCTCCCCGCATGCAGGCGTTGAAAGACCGGTACGGCGACGACAAGCAGCGCATGCAGCAGGCGATGATGGAGATGTATAAAAAGGAAAAGATCAACCCGTTGGGCGGTTGCCTGCCGATGTTGATCCAGATTCCCTTCTTCATTGCCCTGTACTGGGTGTTACTGGAAAGTGTCGAGTTGCGTCAGGCACCCTGGATACTCTGGATCAACGACTTGTCGGTCAAGGACCCGTACTTCGTGTTGCCTGTGCTGATGGGTGCGACCATGGTCGTGCAGCAGAAGCTCAATCCGGCCCCGCCTGATCCAATGCAGGCCAAGATTATGATGGCGCTGCCATTTGTGTTCACGGCAATGTTTGCGTTCTTCCCGTCAGGTCTGGTCTTGTACTGGTTTACCAATAACCTGCTCTCGATTGCGCAGCAATGGGTTATTACGCGGCGCATCGAGCAGGGTGCAAAGGCCTGACGGGCCAACGTCCAGGCCTGGCCGCTCGCCGTCTGTTGGGACCTGCTATGTCATGCTACAGCGACGACGCGCGTCCTGCTTTGCCTGTCACGGACACTATCGCCGCTATTGCCACGCCGCCGGGACGCGGCGGCATCGGTGTGCTGCGTGTTTCCGGATCACAGTGCACGGGCATTGCCCAGGCCCTGCTCGGGCGACTGCCGCGCGCTCGCGAGGCGGTTTTTACCGCGTTTAGAGACGCCGGGGGCGAGGCCATAGACCGCGGAATCGCTCTGTATTTCGCCGCGCCGCGTTCGTTTACTGGCGAGGACGTGCTGGAATTGCAGGGTCATGGTGGACCGGTGGTCATGGATATGCTGCTCGCGCGAGTACTCGCCTTAGGGGCGCGCGGCGCTCGTCCTGGTGAGTTCAGCGAACGCGCTTTTCTCAACGACAAACTGGATCTGGTACAAGCGGAAGCGATCGCCGATCTGGTCGACAGCGAAACCGCCGCCGCGGCGCGTCTGGCCAGCCGTACCCTGCAGGGCGAATTCTCGAACCGTGTGCACGTTCTGGTTGATCGGTTGATCGAACTGCGCATGTATGTCGAAGCCGCGATCGATTTCCCTGAAGAGGAAGTCGATTTCCTCGCGGATTCAAAAGTAAGCGCACACTTACAAGAAATCATTGAATCTGTTGACAGGGTCCGTGCGAGCGCAGCGATCGGACGGGTGATGCGAGACGGAATGACGCTGGTGATCGCAGGCTTACCCAACGCCGGCAAATCGAGCTTGCTAAATGCCCTGGCGGGAATTGAGGCAGCCATTGTGACCGAATTGCCGGGTACGACACGCGACGTGCTGCGAGAACGGATCCAGATCGACGGGATGCCGCTGCATCTGATCGACACCGCCGGACTGCGAGAATCGGACGACCGGATTGAACGGGAAGGCGTGCGCCGTGCCAAGCTGGAGCTGGATCGTGCCGATCGGGTGCTATGGGTGTTCGATGCGGCGAACGATCCGCAACACCGCACCTTCGATCCGCAGCACCTGCCCGAGCGAGTGCCGGTGACCTTCATCCGCAACAAGATTGATTTAACCGACGAACGACCTGTACTGCGCGAGACCGCCGCCGGCCCGGAAATCGGGGTTTCCGCGCGCGACGGTCTAGGGATCGAACAACTCAGAGATCACCTCAAAGCCTGTATGGGCTACGGCGGAAGTTCGGAGGGAGAATTCATCGCCCGTCGACGGCACCTGGACGCAATCGAACGGACGCAACAACACCTGGCGAGCGGCTACGAGGCATTGGAGACCCGGCACGCGGGAGAGATACTGGCCGAGGAACTGCGTCTGGCGCAGGCCTGCCTCGCCGAAATCACCGGCGAGTTCAACGCCGATGATTTGCTGGGTCAGATTTTCAGTTCCTTTTGTATCGGAAAGTAAGTATTCACAAACGTGGTTGTGTCGCCTTCCATGTCCTGGCCGCGATCTTCGGCAAGCGCAATCGCAGCGTACTGAAGCGGAAACGCCGGATTGCTTTCTTACTCTGGCTACTTTTCCCGTAACGCAAGGTGATGTAAGAATCGAATATCCGACCCAGATCCGCCGACCGGTCGGGAAAAGCGGACTGCGCCGCCCGTTTCAGATCACGTGGACCCAACCAGGGGGCAACATGCAGGCCCGCTTTTCGCAGGCGCCACTGCAACCGGCGATAGGCGTCGCGTACCGGGTCTTTTTCGCGCTCTCCCAGCAGCCGCAGCAACAACGCACCAGCTGCCATGGCAAGCGCGCCCAAACCGACCGCAAGCAAGGCTTGACTGTATGCACCCAAGCCGCCGAACCCGAGATCCGCCAGCAGGCCGCGCTGACGTTCACGGCTGAACCCCACCACCCAACGGTGCCACCCGAGTTCGAACGAATCGGCCAACCAGCGCGCTTCACGCATCAGGTGAAACAAGGTGCCTCCCTCCTCCAGTTCGAAGATCACGGGAGCGCCTTCGCGCGACGCCGTGTCGGTGATCGCGTGGTTGATCCGCGATGGTGCGACTGCCGCGGTAGGATCGATACGCTTCCAGCCGTATTCCGGCAGCCAGACCTCGGTCCAAGCGTGGGCATCGGACTGTCGGACGATAAGGTGATTTCCATGGGGATTGAACTCGCCGCCCTGATAACCGGCGACGACCCGGGTGGGAATACCCGCCAAGCGCATCAACAGCGTGAAGCTGGTCGCGTAGTGCTCGCAAAACCCCTGTCGGGTGTCGAACAGGAATTCGTCTTCCGGTCGTTCGCCCAGCGGCGGCGGCGCGAGCGTGTAGACGAACGGCTGCGTGCGAAAATAGGCCAATGCGGTATCGACCAGTTCGGCGTCACTGCGGCTTTGACGGCGCCAGTTCCCGACCAGCGACCGCATACGTTCGGTTATTGTCGGGGGTAGCTGCAAACCCAATTGCCGTTCCTGATCGCCGATTTCGACCACCCGACCGGTGGGCCAGGCTTCGGTCCGGTAAGTGATGCGTTTCTTGACGGGCGAATTGGCGGTCGTGACCAAATCGCTCGAGAGCTGCGCTCCATTGGGCGGTACCTGGGGGAAATCCAACACGAACAGCCAGTTTCGTTGAGTGGCTTCCAGGGTCACTTCGTAAGTCAGCGGCGCGCCGTATACCTCCAGCAATGGTA
This sequence comes from uncultured Chromatiales bacterium, assembly GCA_965368585.1. GTDB lineage: Bacteria > Pseudomonadota > Gammaproteobacteria > Chromatiales > Chromatiaceae > JARRQB01. The sequence continues at coordinate 7,278 of CBDUNM010000148.1, forward strand.
TTTCCCCGGTATTCGGCAAATTGCCCGCGCGCCAGGTATGCCCGTCGGCCTGCCACAACACCACCCCGCGCCAGTAGCGCTGCCTCGTTGGCGGCAGTTCCTGATCGAATTTCACGCGGAACGCGGTCGCACTGGATTGACTCAGCTGGCTGATACTGCCGAGTCGTATCTGGTCACTCATGCCGGTAATCGACCCCTTCGAATCGAAGCCGATTCCCCAGAGCGGTCCGCTGAGACGGGGGAACAGCACAAACATGACCAACATCGCCGGGATGGCGGCACCGAGCAGGCGGATCGATTGTTTGAAAGCGGGTGCCAGCGGTGCGTCGCGACGGGCGCGATTCATGGCCACCAGCAGTCCGGTCATGGCCGCGAGAATTGCGCTCAAGTAGACCGCGAGCAACAGGCTCTGACTGAACAGGAACTGGGTGACGATGACGAAGTAGCCGAGAAAGACGACCATGTACACGTCGCGCCGGCTGCGCAGTTCCAGCAACTTCAGCCCGACCATGGCAACCAACAGACTCACCCCGCCTTGGTGGTTGTCCGTAAACCCCGCGTGCATACCGACGTTGACCAGCGCGAGTATAGTGAGGGCGAACAGGGTGATGCGGCTGGGCATGAGGTTCTTAAAGCGCACCGCCAACATTCGGAAACCGGTCAGGAAATAGTAGAAGCCGGTGATCCAGAGGCTGAGGTTGGCCACGTGAGGCGCCACCGCCAGACCGAGCAAGGCCACGAGTATCAAGGTCTGGCTTCGCGGCACGGAGCGAGTAGCGAGGGCGTCCTTCACGCGATCTCCGGGTATCTGGCCAGTAATCGCAGGCAAGTGTTCAGATGCGCGGGTCCGTGGTCCGGCGCGAGCTGCACGCCGGGCAGCTTCAGTCCGTAGTGCGCGTTGTCGCATTCCGCATCGAGCAAGGCTCGACAAAGGCGCTGCAAGCGCTCTTCCACGCCGTTACCGGGGGTGGAATCCCAATCCAGCCACATCCTTTCGGTTTCGTCACCGCCGAACTGGCGCGTCAGCAGGCCGCGCTCACGCGCCAAGGCGCGCCAATCCATGTGGCGGGGGGAATCACCGGGTCGATAGCTCCGCAACCCCACGAAATCGTCTGTACCCGAGCCTTGATCACCCTGTTCAGAGCCGCCGTGCTGCGGTATTCCGGGTGGGATCCAGGCGGCGGCAGGACGCGGATATACCAGTCCCGTGGATTCGGTCTCCAGATAGCACCAGGCGTGCAGCAGGCCGAGCGGATAACGAGTGGCGATGGTGACGCGCGGGACCTTGATCTTGCCTCGTACCGACGTCTTGATCGACAGCGCCAGGACCGCGCTGGCGCTTGCCGCCAGATCGATCGCGACCGGATTCTGGTTGGCGCAGCCCATTTGCAGCGCGAGTCGCGAACGCCCGCCGGTTTCGTTCAGCAGGAACCGAAAACTGGCAGTCTCACCCGCGAACACCGGTTCGGCTCCCAGTGGCTTGACCGAGACCCCCACCAGATTGCGCCAGGTTTGATAGATGGCGTTAGTCCCGACGCCGGCGAGCAGGAAGGTGACGAGAAAGGCCGGATTGTTGCCGAAATTGACCGCGCCGATCAAAATCAGCAGCAGCAACAGGGCAAAAACCACGCCGTAGCGGGTCGGCAATATGTAGATGCGCGAACCGCGCACGCGCAGTAACCCGTCCTGTTGCGGCCGTTCAAACCGAAACCAGGTAGTCAACCGTGCGACCATCAGGGGATAGGTACGGATTCCAGCAAGGCCTGGGCGGCGGCGTTGCCGTCACTCAAGCCGTCGACGGTGCGCAAGCGGTGTCCGGCCACGGAGCCGAGCACTTCCTGCACATCTTCCGGTAGCACCTGATAGCGCCCGTCGAGCAGCGCCCAGGCGCGCCCCGCGCGCAACAGCGACAGCCCCGCCCGTGGTGACAGGCCGTGTTCGAACCGGCCGTTTTCCCGTGATGCCGTCAACAGCGTCTGGACGTAATCCAGGAGCGCCTCGGAGGTATGTACGCGGTCCACTGCCTGTTGCCAGCCGCGCAACAGTTCGGTGTCGAGCATGGGCTCTATCTTAGCCAACAGGATGCGCCGATCCTGCCCGCCCAGCAGCTCGCGTTCAGCGGCAGGACCCGGGTACCCCAGGCGAATCCTCATCAAAAACCGATCCAGTTGCGACTCGGGTAATGGGTAGGTACCGACCTGATGCGCGGGGTTCTGCGTGGCGATGACGAAAAACGGTTCCGGCAGCGCGCGCGTTTCTCCGTCGACCGTGATCTGCCTTTCCTCCATGGCTTCCAGCAACGCACTTTGCGTCTTCGGTGTCGCTCTGTTGATCTCGTCGGCAACCACCAATTGGGCGAAGATCGGGCCTGCATGAAAGTGAAAACGACCGTCCTCGCGATCGTAGATGGAGCCGCCCAGCACGTCTGCCGGCAACAGGTCGCTGGTGAACTGGATGCGCTGAAACTGCAAACCGAGCAGTTTCGCCAACAAGTGGGCCAACGTGGTCTTGCCGACGCCGGGCAGATCCTCGATCAACAAGTGTCCGCCCGCCAGCAGGCAGGCCAGCGCGAGCCGGGTTGGGTGCTCTTTTCCGAGCAGCACCTTTGATGCCGCTTTGAGTACGGCATCGAGGGTTGCGGGGTTGGCGTTCACTTGAGTTGAGGTATGCATTCGACCGTTTTCATGTTCGACAAATGTTGACGGATCGCCCCGCCGGCCGGCGAGAGCGCTTATGACTTCTACTATCGGCGTCAGGGACCGGTTACTGAATAGCCGAGCGTCACTCGTCGAGCAGCGCCTGAATATCCGCTTCAATTTGCTCTGCCCGGGGGTCGCCCGTGTGGGTTTCGCCGACGTGAAGGTGCCTGACCCGCCCCTGTTTGTCGATCAGGTAGTAGGCTGGCCAATAATGATTATCGAGCGATTTCCAATACCTGAAATCGTTATCCAGCATCACCGGATGTTGCAACTGGAATTCCTCGATTTTGGCGGCGACTAAATCGCGATCACGTTCGTGCTCGAATTCGGGGCTGTGGATACCCACCACCGTGAACGGCTGCTCCGAAAGCCTTTTCTCAAGGCTCCTCAACCAGGGAAAGGAGCGGTAACAGTTCCAGCAGCCAAAGGTCCAGAAATCGAGCAAAACGACCTTGCCGCGCAACGAGTCTACTGTAAGCGGCGCGCTGTTTAACCAGTCTCGCGGTGCGGAAGAGGTGAATGCCGGAAGCTGGAAGGGGGTTTCCAGGGTGCGCGCCATTGCGGGCATCGTCAGGCCGAAAACGAGGAGCACGATCGCCGCCAACTGGGGATGTCTTTCTAGGTTCATTTAGTAACAGACCGCCAATCTCGATAAGGAATTCCCGCGCTGCCTATACTCATCGGAAACCGTTAGAATATCAGCTGGTTAAATCTTGTGAACCGTACCATGATCCATCCAGAGTCATACCAGGTTATCGTTGTCGGCGGCGGCCATGCGGGTACCGAAGCCGCGCTGGCGGCCGCCCGCATGGGCGTGAAAACCCTGTTGCTGACGCACAATATCGAAACGCTCGGGCAGATGAGCTGTAATCCGGCCATTGGTGGCATTGGCAAAGGGCATCTGGTGAAAGAAATCGATGCGCTGGGCGGCCTGATGGCGCGTGCGGCCGATCGTGGCGGAATCCAGTTTCGCATCCTGAATTCGCGCAAGGGCCCGGCTGTGCGTGCGACCCGTGCGCAGGCGGATCGCGTGCTGTACAAGGCCGCGGTGCGTCAATCGCTGGAGCACCAGCCGAACCTGGACCTTTTCCAACAGGCCGTCGATGACCTGATCGTGGAGGGGCCGCGGGTCGCGGGCGTGGTCACCCAAATGGGAGTAAGGTTTCGGGCGCCGACGGTGGTCCTGACGGTTGGCACTTTCCTGGGTGGACGCATCCACATCGGACTGGACAACTACGAAGGCGGCCGCGCCGGTGATCCGCCGTCCAATGCGCTGTCGCGTCGACTGCGAGACTTGCCGTTTCATGTCGAGCGGCTGAAAACGGGCACGCCGCCGCGCCTGGACCGGCGCAGCATCGACTACGGCGCGCTGACCGAACAGCCGGGGGATGAGCCCGTGCCCGTGTTCTCTTTTATGGGCCGCGCCGAACATCATCCCGAGCAGATCGCCTGTCATATCACCCGGACCAACCCGCGAACCCACGACCTCATTCGGGGCGGCTTGTCGCGCTCGCCAATGTACACCGGCGTCATCGACGGCGTGGGTCCTCGCTATTGCCCGTCGATCGAAGACAAAGTCGTGCGCTTTGCGGACAAGGACTCGCATCAGATTTTTCTCGAGCCGGAAGGCCTGACGAGCAATGAGGTCTACCCGAACGGAATATCCACGTCGCTGCCATTCGACGTGCAATGGGAACTGGTGCGTTCAATGCAAGGCCTGGAGCGGGCCCGGATCGTCAGGCCGGGTTACGCGATCGAGTATGATTTTTTCGATCCGCGCGATCTCAAGGCTTCTTTGGAAACCAAGTTCATCGAAGGATTGTATTTCGCCGGTCAGATCAACGGTACCACCGGCTATGAAGAAGCCGCCGCGCAAGGCCTGCTTGCCGGATTGAACGCGGCCCTCAAGGTGCACGATCGCGATCCCTGGTGCCCGCGTCGCGACGAGGCGTATCTGGGCGTTCTGGTCGACGACCTTATCACCCGGGGGACGCTTGAGCCCTACCGCATGTTTACCTCGCGCGCCGAGTACCGTTTGCTGCTCAGGGAGGACAATGCAGACCTGAGGCTTACCGCGAAAGGCCGCGAACTCGGATTGATTGCCGATCAGCAATGGACGGTTTTCGAACGCAAACGTGAAGCCATAGAACGCGAGCAACAGCGCCTGCGCAATCTGTGGGTTCGACCGGCCGACGTGGCGGCCGGTGAAGCACAGCAATTGCTCGGCGACGAACTGCGCCGGGAGACGCGCGTACTCGATCTGATCGCACGACCACAGTCGAGCTACCAGGGCGTGATGTCGTTACCCGGGGTTGGACCAGGGGTGGATGACCCGCAGGTCGCCGAGCAGATCGAGGTACAAGCAAAGTATTCGGGTTACATCGATCGCCAGATGGGCGAAATCGAAAAGACCCGTCGAAACGAATCCGTGACCGTTCCGCTTGATTTCAATTTTGACACCGTGAAGGGGCTTTCGACCGAAGTGCGAGAAAAGCTCACGCGCCACCGCCCCGCGACCTTGGGACAGGCGGGGCGCATTCCCGGCATCACGCCGGCCGCGGTATCTTTGTTGTTGATCCATTTGAAGAAGCGCAGCGCTTAGGAGTCCAGCCTCGCGTCGTATCGACGGGTCTTC
>CBDUNM010000149.1:0-12503 GCA_965368585.1 uncultured Chromatiales bacterium
GGGTGACGCGCTGACTAAAATACCGATACAGGTTATCGCTCTTCAGCGCGATACCGAAGTGACTGCCCTGAAGGGCTTCGGGTAACACGCCGATCCGGGTCTTGCCGTCGGGCGTTTGATAACGCGCCAGCCGACAACGGGTGTCGTAGGGCCGGATCAGCAGATCGTGCACGGTGTAGTCCTTAAGACCGGGCAGATCGTCCGGCTGGATGACCTGGGTCTTGTGGATCGTCAACTCATTGTGCCCCTTGCGCGGTTTGGGGGACTTTCCCTTTCCCGCATCGGCTTTACCTTGATCGGACTTGCCCGTGTCATCGCGATCACCCGGATTGGGTTGCTGGTCATCTTTGGGCAGTGTGCCGGGACGGATCTTGGACTTTTTCGGCAGCTGCTTCAGTCGAGCCGCCTCGGCCTTCAGGGAATCGATCTGCGTTTGCGGTTCCTGGAGGGTCTGAAGCTGGAGCTCGTGGGTTGAGCGCAATTCGTGGGTGTGTACTTGAAGTTGTTCGAGGGTGATAGTCTGGTTATCGATAAGGCGCTGTTGTTTTTCAATGCGTTGAGCTTGCGCTGCAGATCGGTGGCGCTCCAGAAGCAGATCTCTCGTAGGCGTTAGCGTAGGCGAGAGTGCGATCGCGACTAATTCCACTGTCTGCTTGTCGTTACGGATAGTATTAGCAATTCGCCACCCACAGGCGATCACGGCCCACCAGGACGCCAGGCAGCGATCGCCCGGTCGTCGCGTCGCGTTCACGCAAGCAGGAAATCCCTAACCCCGAGCAGGATCATGTTCACGGCAAACAGATTCAGCAGCAGGCCCATGAATTTCTCCATCGCCTGCACACCGCGCTTGCCGAGATAGGCGCTGATCCGCCGGCCGAGCAGCAGAATCACCCCGGTCACGGTGCAGACCAGCAACAGGGCGAGCAGCAGCGGCCCGACCGCAACCTGCTCCTGCGTACCCAGGATCATCACCGCGGTCATCGCCGACGGCCCGGCCAATGCCGGCACCGCGATCGGCACCAGCACGGGGTTGTCGCTGTAACTGTCGTGAAAGAGGTCGCTCGCCGTGCCGAATATCATCTTCACCGAGATTAAAAACAACACAACCCCGCCGGCTACAGACAGAGAGGCACGCTCGATATTCAAATAACCGAGGACCTGCTCGCCGCCGACGGCGAACAGCGTCAGCACCAGCAACGCGAGCAGGATTTCCCGCAGGACCGTGCGCCGGTATTCGGCGGCCGACAGGTTGCGCAGCACCGCTATCACGAACGGCAGATTACCGAACGGATCGATCACCAGGAACAGCAGGAGCGCGCTTTCCAGCATCACGTTGAACCCTTCGCAGAATGTTACGGCGACAGCGTCAACACCGCGCCTACAAGCGGGGCACGGCAAGAATTGCGCCGACAGCGGACCGTTCTCCGGTTCGTGGGGCGTGGCCGAACAGAAGCGATACGCCGGTCGAATGGCACCGATTTTGCGAAGGCTGCGGTAAGGAGACTGACGATGCAACCCGACCGAAAATCATGAACGGTTCACTGCGCATGGCCCGGGATGGGCGGGAGATAACTGGCACGGGCGGCATTCCCCCCGCCAATTCGCGCGACCGGGATCCGCGGCTGGAGATCCTGCAACCCTTCGTCGACGCCTGCCTGGTAATGCTGCCCGAGGAACCACTGACCGTCAATGGGCGTATCGGCGTGCTGCTGTTTCTGCTCGGCGCCGCCGATCGGTTGTGGGGGCGTCTCTATCTGGGCGATGCGCGCTTCCCGGCGTTCGCCGAGTCGCTTCTGCAGATGCATGGTCGCGGCCACCGGGGCCGCGACTCTGGTGAACGCGCTGCCGCAGATCCGCGCACAAGAGGCCGCCCGCGCGACGCTGCTGGAAGGAGCCGAGACCTTGGGGTACTGGCTGGAAGGCCATGACAACACCAGCGTGATGCGCTTCGGCGAACTCACCCGGAACTGGCAGCTTAGTGGGGATCAACTCGTCTCCGGTGACACCTGACCGAGCGCCGCCGACCGGCGTCATATGCGCCGCCTCCGGTTCGTATTACCCAAGCTGCGCGGGACAAGGCACCAGCTTCAATGAACCTGCGATCATTGTTGGACCGGCGCATTGCGCCGCTCGTAGTTCTCTCGGGATATCCGGCGTTCCTCGCAGTCTTCCTTGATTTCGTCCCCGGCTCACTGATTGGAGTTATTGGCAGGCGGCCCCGCCGGCCTGCGCTCCTGCAGATGGGCGTAGGGTGGCAGGGTCTGCAGACGATCGTCGTGCAGCGGCCCGCCCACGGTGAAGTGATACAGACTCTGCAGGCTTTGATCCCGTACGGCCAGCAGGTCGTGCACCCCGTCATCGAAGAAACAGCCGATACCGGTGCCGCGCAGCCCTGCCGCCTCCGCTTCCAGATACAGCGCCTGGCCGATCATGCCGGTCTCCCAGAACAGACGCCGATAGAGCCAGGGCGCCTGGTCGAGAACGTCCTGGAACTCGGCCAGCATGCCCAGGCTGTACGCACCGTCGGCGGCGATCTCCTGGTGGCAGGACAAGGCCTGTGCTGCTTCACGCGCATCAGCAGCCAGCAACTGAAACAGCGGCAGATGCGCCGGGGCATCGGGTGCCGGCTGCCAGCTGAAGTCCCGACCGAAGGCGGCTTTTAGCCGATCGGCAGAAGCGGGATTGCGCAGCAACAGATACAGGCCCGGCAGCAGTCCTACCACCCGGTGCACAAACAGCAGCAGGTGTACGCGCGGCGCCCAGGCGATGGCATCCCAGGGCGGCAGGCCGGTACGGGGCAGGGTCACGTCCAGCGCACGATAGAAGCGGTCGCGGCTGATACCCGTCTTGCCGTCAAAGGCCTGCGCGCTGCGGCGGCGGCGGAGCAGCGTGTCAGCAGCCAGGGTGCAAGCGCTCGGCAGGGGTTCAGGCAGGGCGTGCGACAGCCACGGCATGTCGGCTGCCGTTGGAGGTTTGTGGCAGGCATCCGCCACGCGGTCGATGATCGGCCACTGATGACGATGGGTCGCGGACAGCGCATTAGCCTCGCCCCGCCAGTGTCCGTCACGCGCGACCGTCAGCAAATGGTCAGGTGAAACCAGGTCAGCGGCGACCGGGCCGGCGGTTATTTGCAGCATCAGGTCGGGATGTTCAACCTCGGCGCGCTCGAAGTCCTGAGTGCGGTCCAGTCCCAGCAAGACTGCCATCTGATCGTCACCCCACTGATCGAGCAGCTTGACCTGCCATCCGAGCACTGCCGCCGCAAAACGCACAGCGGCAATGGCGTGACCGATATCATGCTGGCAGTAGCGAAAGGCGCGCTCGCCGTACTTCCAGGCCTCGCGCCAATGGATGGAACTGAACCCCAGCAGCAGGGAGTCGGCGGGTAACAGCGCGTCCGGGCTTCCGGTCGCGAAGGCGCAACGTCGTTCCAGCAGATGATCACGGCTCAGGTAGTGATACACCCCGGCCGTGAGGCCATCCCCGCTCGCGACCACTATGTATGCCTCGGTGGGATGCAGGTTGCCACTGGACGGATTGCAACGCAGCGCCCAGCGGGATGCGCCGTGCTGTTTCCAGGCCGACAGCCCCAGAGACAACTCGAGCAGCCCGGCGACGGATGTCGTCGTCAGCGGCTGCGCCGGAACTTTTCCCGGCGTGTACAGATCCACGTAGCGAGTTTGTGCGGCATCAATCCGCAGTGGCAGCAGCACCTGCGGGCTACCAGAAAAGAAACGAAAGGCCGCGGGCTGATTCGCCCAGTCCAGCCCGCTCGGGCCGGCCGCGTAGCGGTTAAAACGATGCTTGGTGCGCTGGTGATAGGCCAGCACGGTATCGAGTGTCTGGGTCACGAGTCGGACTGCGTCCGGAGTGTGCGCGTCGTTGGTAACGGAACCGGGGGCGAGGAACCACCTTGGACCCGCTTTTGGAGTTTCATCAGACTAAATACGGCGCCCGAAAGCGTGCCGGTGGCGAATTCGTAACCATCTCCTCGATCGACTCCTTTGGCGGACTTGTTCCTGTCTATGCAGGACACAGATGATCCGCGCCAGGGGATTATTCACTGTGAGACGCCGCTGTTCGAGCCTCCCTCGATCTTGGGGCATCATCCAGGCCACCCAAGCGCTGTCGCGAAAGATTAACCGGCTTCCTCACTATACGCTGACCGCTCCAGCTATCGACGAGTCCAAATCGGTCATCGTCGAGCTGCTGCAGACCGCATTGACGAAGACCGGATATTGACGACATCGCCGTCGCTATCGACGATGAAAACCTAGCCATCCAAGTTACATCAATACGCCGTGCACCCGTACTCTTAGCCCGGTACACTCTCTGTATTATCAGGAAGTTGTGCGTTTGGAGGCTGAGCCCGGAATCGAACCGAGGTACACGGATTTGCAATCCGCTGCATCACCACTCTGCCACTCAGCCGTTACTTAACGCTGTAGCACCTGGCACGCGACGTACGCATCGTTCCAGGGCGGTCAATATTTTGCTTAACGCGTTGTTTTTCGTCTAGATCTTGCGAGCAATCGAGAAAATACCGAAGCCGCGTACTATACGTAACTACCTCGGGGCACGCAATCGCGAAAGCCCAAGTTCGATTGGCCGCCGAACATCGGCACCGTACGTTCCGGCCAAAACCGGCGTAAACGGGCTTGATTCGGTAAAAACTTCGCAAATCGTAACCGATTTGCCTATTCAGACCTGCGCTTTGAAATGCTTAAATTAAAGCCTGGGGTCAAACCGCGATTCGACTCGACTATGGCAGATCACCCGTCCAACTCCCGGCGGCACTTCCTGCGATTGTGCGGAAGCGCATGGGCGGCGCTGGCCTGCGGCGCCAGGCCGCTCTCGGCGACGCCTCGGTCACCGCAAACCCGCTTTCAAAAGACGCTGATCGTCGACCAGGACGGGGCTCCAATCCGTTGTGAAGCGCTCGGCACCGAACGCGAACACGTCTTTCACTACCCGTTCAAGTCGACGCCGTGCTTTTTGATCGATCTCGGTGAAAGCCTGGCAGGCGTCGCCGGTCTGCACACGGACGACGGCCGCACCTACGATTGGCAAGGCGGCGTCGGACCGAACCGTTCGGTGGTCGCCTTCTCCGCGATCTGCGCGCATCAACTCTCGCATCCGTCGAAAATCGTCAGCTTCATCGGCTACCGCAGCCAACCGGTGGGTTACGTCAACAAGAACCATCAGATCGAGCGGCGCAGCAAGGTGATTCAATGTTGTTCCGAACACAGCATCTACGATCCAACCCAGGGTGCCGCCGTGGTGTCCGGACCCGCGCCACAGCCGCTGGCCGCGATAGAACTTACCCATGAAGACGACATGCTCTATGCAAGCGGTGTCTACGGCGGGGATCAGTTCGACCGCTATTTCGGGCAGTTTGGCGAACGTTTGCAGTTCGAGTACCTGGGAGACAGTTACCGCGAATTGATGGTCGGAGAAACGACTGCCGTCCCTGGGGAACTGTACACGCGAAACCGGATCAAGTGCAGTTAACGCAACGCCAGCGCGTTGCGCGAAGACGGACCCGTGCGTTGGAAACGTCTGCGTTGGCTTCGACGCTTTGGTGTATGTGACGCGTTGGTGTAAATCCGGTACGGGGTAGTCGGCTGGGGATTGTCCTGGGCGGGTTGAGAGCGCACCGGCCCGACGATGCAACGGCAAACGAAAATCTATTTACCCGCGCTCAGTTGACCGATCGTCCGGCCTCCAGTCCTCGCCGCATGGCGATATGCCGCGCCGAGAACCCCGCGAAATCCGGTTGATCAGGATCGCAGCCGGATGCCGTCAATATAAGGTACACAGCGGTGTTGCCCGTCGCAGCGGCAATGTGCAGGGCGGTTTGACCGCGGTCGTTGATCTTGCCGACGCTCGCGTTGCCTTGATTGATCAGTATCTCAACGACATCTGCGCGCTGCCTATCGGCCGCGCGCATCAAGGGCGTCCAGCCGTAGACATCGGGCGTGTCGACCGGTGCGCCTGCCTGCAGCAGCTGGCGTACCACGGACGGATGGCCTTTAGCGGCGGCCATGGTCAATGCGGTCCAGCCGTTGGATGCCTGTTGCGAGACTTTCACCCGGCGATGCAGCAGTTGATCGATGACGGCGGCACTACCACCCCAACTGGCGTAGATCAGGGCCGACCCGCCCCTGTCGTTGATCTTGTGCGGATCGGCGCCGGCGGCGAGCAAGGATGCGACTAGTTCGCTATCACCGGCCGCCGCCGCGGCCATGAGCGCCGTTTTTCCGTCCGCGATCGCTTGGTCGACGACGCGTTGCTCGGGTAGCAGCTGTCTAAGTTGCGCGGCGTCGTTGGCCTGGATCGCAGAACTCCAGTCCGAGTGTGCAGCGACGCACAGGATCAGAAGCAGGGTCACGCTGAACGCCTGTCGGCACAACCGGTCGATCTGGTGCGCTCGCGCTTGCATCTTCCGGTCAGGCTTAATCATGGCAGGCGTCGCGAGCCCCGCCGCGGCGATCCTCATCAAACAGTGGTGTGACGCAAGACACGCGCTTCAATCGGCGCCGAACACCAAGTGACCCGCATTGCTCAAATCATAGCCACCCAGTCGATCCGCATCGGCCAGGGTCTCCGGCGCGTGCAGCCGCCGGATGAGATCCTGAAAGAGGCGCCGGAAATAAATGTCCTTGCGCATCGCGATGTCAAACGACTCCCAACCAAAGGCGACGAAATCCAAACCGAATTCGTTCGCCGTCGCGCGCGCGCCGGGGGCGATATCGCCTTGTCCCATAGCGATCAGCGCCGCCGCCTCCCGGTCGGAGTTGACGGTTGCCACTACGTCCGGAGGCGCCGCATCCAGTCGCCCCTGCGACTGTATTTCGCGCAGATACCGCTGCGCGCCGGACCCTTGCTCGCGCATCACCCAGCGAAACGGTTTGCTCAGCAGACTGATGGCATCCTCTGTATCGCCTACCTGCTTACACGGAGCCGCCATCAGGCCCTGCTCGCGCCTGAACGCATGCACCAAAACCCACCGCCGGTACTGCGAGTACTGGCGCAACAGCGCCGGGTGACGGGTACGACTCTCTGCGCTCGGCCCCCAGTGCATGCATGCGGCATCCACTCGATTGGCTTGCAGCATATCCAGACCCAGGCGGGTGTTACTGGCGGTGTAACTCACCAACGCGTGGGCCCGTATCTCCTGGGCGTAACGCAGGGTGAGGCGGAACAACAACGGGTCGTCGCTGCCCATGATGACCAATCTGTCGGTGAGCACCCCGCCATGGCTGGACTCCAACATCCAACGATCAACCAGCTCACGCGGGAACATCCACTTGCCGGTGACCTTGGTGCCTGGGATACGGCCCTCGTTGACCAGCGTGTAGACTTTCTTTTCGTTCAGACTCAGGTACTCAGCGACCTGTTTGACACTCATGAAGGGTCTGGTAGTTACCGAAACAGCAGCCATGTCCACGCATCCTTCGGCGGTTGTCACTGTCGACACGGATTCGACCTCAACGCCGTCGGCCGATCCAAGGCTCAAACCGCCGTGGCGATTCGTTTGCCACCGTTCTCCGCCCTAGGGCTAGGCTTGGCATCGAAGACAAACCGCTCCGCACCGTTGTAGATCAGGAAATGCCGGCCCTTAGCCCGGGCAATGAGCATCACACCGATCTGTTGCGCCAATTCGAGACCCTTGTGCGTGATCCCCGAACGGGACAACAGCAAGGGTATGCCCATCTGCGCCACCTTGATGACCATTTCGGAGGTCAAGCGCCCGGTCGTGTAGAAGATCTTGTCCGCGCCGTTGATTGCGTCCAGCCACATGTGTCCGGATATCGCGTCGGCGGCGTTGTGCCGGCCGACGTCTTCAACGAACAGCGCCACTTGCGGCACTCCGGTTGCGGCGTCGAACCCGCACAAGGCGCAACCGTGCACCGCCCCGGCGCGCCGGTAGACCTCGTTGTGGCTGCTGAGATGATCGAGCAGGACGTACAGACGCGACTGCCTGAGTGCCGCTTCGCTGCGCAAATCGATTTTGCTCAGCTGGTCCGTCAGGCGTCCGAACACCGTGCCCTGTCCACACCCTGTGGTAACCGTGCGATGCGCGAGTTTTGCATCCAGATCGGCCACGCCGCCGAATGTCGTCACCGCAACCGCATCGGTTTCCCAGTCTACCTGGATCGAATCGATGGCCTCCAAGTTCGGCACGAGCCGCTGATTGACCAGGTAGCCCAGCGTCAGCAGTTCCGGGTGCGTGCCCAGCGTCATCAGGGTAACAATCTCGCGCTTGTCCAAATACAGCGTCAGCGGCCGCTCGCCGGCAATATACCCTTCGCGCACCGCACCGTACTCATCAACTGCCTCGACCTGATGCGCGGGGCGCAGACCGGCATTGCTCAGCGAGGGGCGATAGTGCCGGCCGATGTCGACGCCCGTTTCCACGTCAGCCGCCGGTCATGTTCATGTGCCGGAATATGACCGGCTGCGCGGTCACGTCGAAATCGTGACCACGGGGCTTCAGCGACATGGCCTTGACGATGGCGCGCTCGACGTGCGCGTCGTCGTCAGGATACCCTCGCACCTCGCGACGCAGATCGGCCGAGTATTCCTGCCCCAGGCACAACAGCAAGCGCCCTTCTGCGGTGACGCGCACGCGATTGCAGTCGTCGCAGAAATTGTGGCTGTGCGGCGAAATAACGCCGATGCGGCCTTTGTAGCCGTCGACGGCATAATACTTTGAAGGCCCGCCGGTCGATTCGGTCGTCGCGGTCAGGTGAAACTCCTCGCGCAACGTGTCCAGCACCTCATCGCTCGAGAAATAGGCGGCGGCGCGATCGTGGTCGCCGATCACTCCCAGCGGCATTTCTTCGATGTAGCTGATATCCATGTCCCGGTCCAAGGCGAATCGGGCCAGGTCGACCACTTCGTCGTGGTTCATGTTGCGCAACGCCACCGTGTTGATTTTGACACGATCGAAACCGGCCGATCGGGCCGCCTCGATGCCGGCCAGGGTCTTGTCGAAAATGCCGAGCCGCGTGATACGCTTGAATCGTTCGGGCTTGAGCGTGTCCAGCGAAATATTGACCCGCGTCACGCCGGCGTCGCGCAGCGGTTGCGCGAATTCCGCCATCCGGGATCCGTTGGTGGTCAGTACCAGGTCGCGCAATCCGGGCAGCTTGCCCAACGCCTCGAACAGCCACATGACGTTTCGCCGCCGTAGCGGCTCGCCGCCGGTGATGCGGATCTTGCTGACACCCAGCTCGGTGAAAATCCTGCTCAGTCTGAGCACTTCCTCGAGCGTGAGGATCTGGCTGCGCGGCAAGAAGGTCATGTCTTCCGCCATGCAGTAGACACAGCGCATGTCACAACGGTCGGTGATAGAGAAACGCACGTAGCTGACTTTTCGCCCAAAGCGGTCGGTCAATTGCGGTTCCGGCGCTGCATCCCGCGTTAAAGTCGTAGTCATGACGGGAATTACCCCCTTCGGCATATTTTTGTGGCGGCCTGAACGTCGGCTGCGTTCCGCGCCCGTCTCAGAGCCTCGTAAGCAATAAACGTACCCGCTTCCTGCCGGCGATTACTCAGGCTAGTTGTCCGACTGGCGGTACGCAATGTCCCAAAACAGACCATATCAGCGGTACATATTGTCCCGGTGTGCCCACGTCGCCAGCCTCCGCTATCGCATTCGCATGGCTGGTATTCGGTCACCCGGATGGCGAATACCTCCGGTCAGAGCCGGCACCGGTCGGTCACGACCCGATGTTGGTATGCAAATTGCGAGCGAATCCTAAAGGCACGTCGCACGCCGGCCAGAAGCCGCGCAACGCGATTCGTGCCACCCAACGACGGTGACGATGAATAATGACAGACATCGACGACCAATTACACCCGGTTCCCCTGCAGGATCACACCCCGGCACCGAGCCGTTACCAGGTCGCGGTCTTGATGCAGTGCGTGCCGGTCAACGACAATCCCTGGATCAGCGCCCGGTGGGAAGTTCTCAGTGTCATTCCGGCACGCCTGGCGGTGATCGCCGACGCCTCGGAGCCGTTCACGTACTGCGACGGTCACCGCATAGTCCGGCACGACGGGCTCGATCTACGGCTGCACCCTGACGAGTCGGAAAGCTATTACCACAACCTTATGGTCGATGATCCGCGCTGCTTCGTGGTGTGTCGCCAGGATGAAGCCGCTGGCGTACCCATACCCACGTTGGTGACCGTCAGCTCCGACGAGGCCAATGCATACGCCGAAGGTGACGATCGGGTTGAATCGGTGGCGCTGCCCTTTTCCCTGCAGCAAGCCCTGGAGTCGTACGTACTGACCCACTACGTGCCGACCCGGAAAATCAAGCGTAAACGCCAGAAATGGACCGAGCCGCGGTGACCGACGAATCCGGCCGACAACCAACCCAACCGTCGGAGCGGGACTTCATCCGCCGCTGGTCGGAACGCAAACTCGAAGCGGCGCAGCCGGCTGCCGATACGGCCGATCACAACGCGGAGCAACCGCCACCCGAACCCCCCGGTGATGAAGATATGCCCCCGCTCGACTCCCTGACCACGGATTCCGACTACCGCCCCTTTCTTTCGCCCAGGGTCAGCGTCTACCTGCAGCAACAGGCACTGCGCAAGCTGTTTGGCGTACCCAGCTTCAATGTACGCGACGGACTGGACGACTACGACGACGACTTCACCCACTTCGCGGCGCTGGGAGACGTTATCACGGCAGACATTCGTCACCGTCTCGAGCGCGAAGCGGCAGCGCTCGCCAAGGCCCAAGCGGAGAATTCGAACACCGACCTGTCGGCCGAGCCGACCGAGGAGCCGTGTGACGACGACGAGACCGCGAACTCACCCGAGCAATCGCAGCGCGCGCTCGACTCGGCCGATCTCGGGACGGATCCGGGAGATGACGGCGCCGACGACAACGCATGAATGACGTCATCAGACTATCCCTGACCGCGAAACAACGCGCCTTGACGGCGGCTGGCGCCTTGCAGCCTCAGCCAACCGGACTGGTCGAATTCCGCTCGGAGGGCCGGCTCCTGGTGATCGGTGAGCCCCGGCCGGTCGCTGCTGCCGTCGAGTTGCTGCGCGGTAAACTGCCGGTCTACTGCGTGTTCACCGGCAAACCGGACGCTGAGCCCCACTGCGACGGCATCACCGGCACGACGCTGGCGCGCGATACGCTGGGCCTCACCGGGCACATGGGCGCTTTCAGCCTGACGCCCGAACCCGCTATGCCCAC
The DNA here is from genome assembly GCA_965368585.1 of uncultured Chromatiales bacterium. Classification (GTDB taxonomy): domain Bacteria; phylum Pseudomonadota; class Gammaproteobacteria; order Chromatiales; family Chromatiaceae; genus JARRQB01. The sequence goes on from CBDUNM010000149.1 coordinate 11,230, forward strand.
CTCCGAGCCGTTCGATCTGGTACTGGATCTGTGCGATCCGCCGCTACTGTCCATGGCACTGCCACCGGTGGGATATTTTTCGCCTGGCAGCGACAGCGATGCGGTTGCCGACGCGCTGCAGGCGTTGCCGGAACTGGTCGGGCGATTCGAGAAACCGCAGTTCTTCGGCTACGATCCCGACGTGTGCGCCCACGGAGCCAGCGGCATTCAGGGCTGTCGGCAATGCATCGACGCTTGTCCCACCGAAGCGATTATTTCGATCGGCGACAAGGTGGCCGTCAATCCCCAGCTTTGCCAAGGTGGCGGCGTTTGCGTAAGCATTTGTCCGACCGGCGCAATGACCTACCGATACCCGACCGCGGACGACTCACTGGCGCGCATACGGACCTTGTCGCGCACCTTTTTGGAAGCCGGCGGTGAGCAGCCTGTCCTCGTTTTACACGGGCGGGAGGCGACCGTGCCGGAGTTGGGCGACGACGAAATTCCGCTCCGGCTGGAAGAGTTGGCCAGTGTCGGCATCGAAGTCTGGCTGGCCGCGCTGTGCTACGGCATGCGCGCGATCCGCTTGCTGGTCGATCCGTCGATCGCGCCGCGAACCTGCCGCGAACTCGACCGGCAACGATTGATCGCCAACCGCATCCTGACCGGCCTGGGCTACCCGACCGTCGTAGGCTGGTACGGTGCGACAGAAGATCCGCCCGGCGTCATGCCGCCGTTGGCTGTCGCCAGCTTTTCGACCGGGGACGGCAAACGCCAGACTCTGTACATGGCCATTGACTACCTGGCCGCGCAGGCGCAAGTCAACCGCGGCGAGACGGCGCTGCCCACGGGGGCGCCGCTGGGGAAGATCTCAGTCGACAAGCATGCCTGTACCCTGTGCCTGGCCTGCACGTCGGTGTGTCCGTCACAAGCCCTTGCCGACGGTGGCGACAAGCCGGCACTGCGCTTCTTCGAAGGCAACTGCGTGCAATGCGGCGTGTGTGCCAAGGCGTGTCCGGAACAGGCGATCAGCCTGTCGGCAAGAGTACTGTACGACCCGGAGGCGCGGCGGCGACCGGTCACGCTCAACGAAGAGGAGCCGTTTTGCTGCATCGGTTGCGGCAAGCCGTTCGCGACCCGATCGCTCATCGAGAAAATGCAAACCAGCCTCGCCAACCATTATATGTTTGGAGACGAAGCCGCCAAACGGCGCCTCGAGATGTGCGAAGACTGCCGCGTGGCGGATCTGATGCGCAGCGGTGCCATGGACAAAATTGTCTGAATAAAGACAAATT
>CBDUNM010000150.1:0-12482 GCA_965368585.1 uncultured Chromatiales bacterium
GTACGCCGTACTGCTGAAAACGCTGGATCGAATGCACGTTGCGCTGCTCGACAGCATCCAGAGCGATTATCGTCCACGTATCGACGCCATTGCCCGTCGTGCCCGAGAGCTGCAGAAGGAAACCCGCGCGCTGCACGCTCAGGAGTCGAGCCCGCTTCTCGCGGCAAATCTCGCGGCGCAGCAGCTGACCATCGATGCGGCGCAACGCTATGCCGAGTACCTGCTGGGCCAACAACGCCAGGTGGCTGTTTCCCGACAACAACTGTCGCGCGATATCGCGGTGGCCCAGAATACCTACGAAACGGTCAAGATGTCGGGTGATCTCGTGGCGTTGATGCAGAACAGCCGCCAACTGCTGAACGACCTGTTCCGCCTGCAGGTGCCGCCGCTGCGCGCGTTCGAAAACCTGGAGATGAAGCGCGAGTTTCAGCGTCTGACCTCGACGTTACGTCAAGCAGACGCGTGATCGAGCTATTGGTGATCGGGCGACCTGTGATCCCAGTTCGATTGTATCCGCAACGCCATTCGCAAAGGCGTTCGATTTACCGTTCTTTAAGGCCAGGGACGTATGCCGCGGGCGCGGCGTGTCCGAGGCAGCCAATTGCAATCGATGGCCGGCATGCACTGACGAAAGGCGAATCCGGTGTCCAGTTCCTGGCCCTGGTACTTCGCCATGTCCTGCCCGAAGGCTTCGGGCGCGCCCGCCATTTCGACTTTCTGCATCCAAACCGAAAACCGCTGATCGCCTTGCTGCGGCGTTAAAATGGTCATCGTACGAACCGGCGTTTCGTTATTCGACGTCCGAACACCGCCACCGTCGGCAACCGTTTTTCGACACGCCGTTCTCATCGATTCGCACTTGGGTAATGTCATCCAAGCTGAATCGCACGACCCGCCGTTGAAACCGGCCAGAGCTATTTTCTAAGCTCCCAATTCTCCAATTTTGGCATCGTCCAACGAATGAGGTTGGTTCGCGCATGACCGCGATCTGACCTTGTTCGTTAGACACGCGGCGGTTACTCAACCACCGGCGCATCATCCCATTTGGCTTGAATGCCCATCCAATCAAGGATCAATACCGTGTTTCCCTCTGCATCGAGGTACTGGAGGGGACCATGATTGATGAACAGGTACTCGCAAGGCTCAGGGAAGAAAGTTTTCTCGTGAATGATTCCATTCGGCTCATACCCATAGTCACCGGCACGTGCTGTTACGCCGCCATTTTCGACGCCACCTCGAATCTCGATTTCACCCTTCAGGACAAAGTATTCGGCGGCCCCAATGTGTTTATGGGGCGGAACAGAAGCACCTGCCACAGTTCGAAACAACGCAACCCAGGTGCCTGTGACAGAACAGGTGCGCAACAGTTTGAAGTGGTAGCCATCACGTAATTCCTTCCATGGGACATCCTTCGATGCGACGTGGAAATCACCAATCTCTGTAGAGGTCATGTTGTTTCCTTCTGTTTTTATCCAACGGCAGCGCTCACCTGCCGCCACAAGCAGAGCGACGATGGGAGCGGAGCTTCTTGCGGTCAGGTGTAGCGTTTTGTTAGCTCTTATAAGGCCAGCCAGTCGTTTCATCATGGCCGGACTGCTTTTGAACTTCGAAAATGAGCGTCTCTACAAGGTTGTAATCCAAAGAATAGTTCAACCTATGTTTTCCAATCGCAGATAGCTGCTCAGACTTTTTCAGAGGAACCTGGTATTTCGATGCCCATTGCACAAACATAGTTTAGCGTTTGAGCAGTTCTTCTTGGGTCTCGGTTAACTCCAAACTGAGCTTTTTTGCACTGTCGTTCAGGTCATGCACCCGATCATGAAAATGTTTTGGATCTAATAGATCTCGGGAAAGCTCCGGCTGCGAACGGTAAACAAACGCCCCTTTTAGAGCATTCTCAGCTGCAAGCCCAAGTAGCAGCATAGCGCCCTTCATGGATCCAACTCGTCGATAATTATCCCGCTCGCTACGAATTGGTGCTCGCTCAGACAATATCTTCTAAAGAGCCTTGGACGATACAAACACCTGCCATGCCTGCCTGAACCAATTTTCAGGTGTCGAAATGCCTTCCTCGAAGCCCATCAATTGACTCACCTGTTATCGTTGTCCGAGTTGAAGCACTTGTTAAGCCAGTGCTTTGTTGTCGCATGCCCAATCAGTAAGAGCATGCTCTCAGCAATATCTCAAGGGCACCTTTAAAAATTCAATTTCAGCAAATCGACACGCAATTAATTCAACCGGTCATAGACGCAATGACGGCAGAAAATGCAATTTTTATAGGTGCCCTTGATGTTGCTCACGAACTTCTTTGATATGGACCCCATACGCTTCGGTCAGGCGAAGACGTTGGATGATGTAGCACGAGTACGTTCCATTGCGCGTGGGTCCGAACGCTGAGGCGCGGTATCGTCTCACGTCAAGCGTGCGCCTGAACCTCGCCTTGTGTGACCTCAGGGCTGCTTATCGTCATCCCGGCCATGTGCTCCCGCACGAAGTCGGCCGCGATGCGCAACGATTCCTCGGCGCCTGTTTTGTCCTGGAACACGGTGAGAGAGGCTCCCGAGCCCTCACCGGTATCCAGCCAGTAGTACGCCACAAACCCGGGCGTCTTTTCGAGAAGCGGCACGAAAATCTCTCGGATTTTGCGATCTATTTCCTCCCCGTTGTGCTGATCGTACTGGTACTTCCGTATCATTGCGTACATAACTGCCTCCTGTATTTATGGCAGATCGCGCCTGAAAAAAACGTTAAGCCGCTAGGGGTAAAATAATAGTGGCATAACGGCAGCTGTAACCGGCGCCTTGTGAACCCTTAGAAGATAGCACCAATCCCCCAACGACGTAGAACCTTTGCGCTCGCTCAGCAGTTTTGGGCGTCCGCGTTGACGGCTTGGTTGAACGGACCCGCTGCGCGGAGAAACATGGTCTGGCTCCCGGCAAAAATTAAGATGTAACCTCACGCCCTCGTTAACGAGGGCGCATCAACCAATGCATCATGAGGTTACGTCGCCATGACAGTACCATCCAAAGCCCGTTTCAACTCCCGGTACGAGCGCCATCTCAAGCATCTGCAGCTCAACGGACTGCGCCCGAAGACGATCGACGCCTGCGCCCGCGCCATCCGGCGCAACAGTGCGCCCGCGCAACGGCGTGGCGCACCGCTGATTCCACGTGGTTCTGCCAGCCTTTTGGTAGCGGCACTGGTGGCGGTGGCGGTCTTTCAAGCGTCATGTCGGTACAAAACGAGATCTTGCGACCTCTCCGTCGGATAACACAATAAAGGTGATGGATTCTGCAGGATACGAAGCGATCAGCGAACATAAAAATTCGGTGGACCACCACACAACGTGTCTGGTTGTAGCCGAGGAAATTTTCGCGCTAGACTCGCCGAATGAGGGCTTCACAAAATCAACGGACAAAAGTGCTGGTCGTTGAGGATCACGCACTTCTCGCGCGCCACACCGCGAGGCTGCTCGAAAGGTTGGGGTGTCTTGTCGTCGGCCCCGTTGGATCGACGGCGGAAGCGTCTCGATTGGCGGAAGCAGAGCGACCCATAGTCGCATTGGTCGACCTTGGCCTCTCAGACGGGTACGGTGAAGACTTGGTGGAAAAACTCCAGGGATTGAATGTGGCCTGTGTCATCTGCACCGGTGCCGAACGTCCGCCGAATCCGCCGGCGTTCCTCGCCAACCTACCCTGGTTGCAAAAACCCGTCAGCGCGGATCAACTCCACGCGCTTATCAGCGGCTACGGGCCGGCAAGCATAACCGGCGCTTAACGGACCCGAAACGATAAGCTGTGTTGCGCTGACGAACGCCCAAGACCCAAGACGTTTACCGTGCTGTTTGGCGCGCAACGCGGTTGAGCCAGTTCTCAAGCGCTTCGATAGCGAGCGGTTTACTCAAGACCGTATGACGCGCGTACGAGGGCGGCAAGTCCGCAACATTAAAACCGGTCAACAGCGCAAAAGGAATGTCCCGACTGATTAACGTGTCGGCGAGCGGATAAATCGCCCTGCCATCCAAGTCGACGTCCAATAACGCGGCGTCGAAGTCTGCGCGCTCGATCACCTCGCTCGCTCGCTCGTAGGTACCCACCGGACCGACTACCGCGCATCCGGCAGCGCCCAGTTCACGGCCGATGCGCTGCGCGATGGAATAATTATCCTCCACGACGAGAATGCGCAGCTTTCGCCCCGTCTCGCGCCCCGGGCCAGTGATATCAGCTGAACCGTCTACGTCGTACGGCTGGTCGTTGTCTCTTGCGACTTTCGCCAAGCGTCCTAGGTCGGCCATTGGCAGCGAAATAGCGCATTGCAACCCCTTCGACTTGAACGTCCGCTCAACCGTGCCGTTCAACTCGAAGCCGATCACATCGTCGATCAACTGGCTTCCGAAACTAACCTGCGTCGGTTCGTAAACCGGTGGACCGTCACGTTCGCACCATTCGAGGCGCAACGTCGGCCCGGCCTCGGCGTCAACCACCCGCCACGAAATATCCAACCGACCATCCGCCACCGACAGCGCTCCATACTTGCTCGCATTGGTGGTGAGCTCATGAATCGCCATGTGCAATGCAAGCGCCGCTTTCGGCCTGATCAGCACGTCCGGTCCCGTCGTTGCAAGGTGTTCGCGCGTCGGCACCCGCGCCTGAAGCTCTGCCAGGAGAATGTCGCGAAGTTGCGTACCGCGCCACTCCGCGCGCGTCAGCAGCGAATGCGCCGCCGCAATCGATCGCAAGCGGGCGCTGAACGAACGGCCGAATTCCTGCAAGTCACGGGTATGCTCCAATGTTTGCTGCGCGACGGCGTCAATCGTAGCGAGTGTGTTCTTCACCCGATGATTCAACTCCGCCATCGCTGTCTGCAGTTGAGCCTCATGCCGCTTTCGATCCGTGATATCCAGCGTCGTACCCACAAAACGTCGCGCGCGACGGGCCGCACCTTGGCCCTCGAAAAAAGTCTGCCCCCGCGCCACGATCCAACGCACAGTCCCGTCCGGGGTGAGCGACCGGTACTCGGTTTCATATCGACCGTCACCCAGAGGATCGAGGGCGTCCTGCACGGCCCGGTCGGTCTTGTCCCGATCCTCTGGGTGAATCCGTTCCAGAAACACCTCGTACGTCACGGCGTCCTCGGGCGCCAATCCGAACACCGCCTTGCACCGGTCCGACCATGTCAAGGCGCCCGTCGGCACATCAAGATCCCAGGTGCCGACATCGGCGGATTCAACCGCCAAACGAATGCGTTCCTCCCCGACCCGTAACGCCTCCTCGGCCGCTTGTTGTTCGGTCACGTCGGTGTGGGTGCCGAGCCATCGGATCACCTCCCCTTGTTCGTTCCGGATCGGCAGCGCTCGCGACAGGAACCATCGATAGTCGCCGTCTTTACTGCGCAACGGGAAAGTGTCTTCCCAAATCTCACCCGTGTCCCAGGAACGCTGGATACGTTCGACGACGCGATCGATGTGGTCGGGGTGGTGGACCGCCTTCCACCCCCAGCCCTGCATCTGTTCCAACGTCGTCCCCGTATAGTCGCACCATCGCTTGTTGTACCAGAATATCCAGCCTTGCGCGTCCGCCATCCAGGCGAGCTGCGACATGTTGTCCGCCAACGTTCGAAACCGTTCCTCGCTCTCGCGCAGGGCTTGCTCGGACCGCCTGCGATCCGAGATGTCACGCGCCACTTTCGACGCTCCGATCACGTGACCGGAACTGTCCAGGATGGGCGATACCGTGAGCGAAATTTCAACGCGACGACCGTCTTTCGCAACGCGCACGGTTTCGAAGTGTTCGATCCGCTCTCCCCGCCTTAGGCGCGCAATGATGTAGCGTTCCTCCTCGTGCAATTCCTTCGGAACGATCAATTTGATCGATTGACCCACCGTCTCGGCCTCGCGGTAGCCGAATATCCGCTCCGCCCCGGGGTTCCAGGAGGTGATCCGCCCGTTGAGCGTTTTGCTGATCACGGCGTCGTCCGTCGATTGCACGATCGTTGCCAAAAACTCGCGCGCTTCCTCTGCGCGTTTACGCTCGGTGATGTCAAGCAACATATTGACCATGCTAACCAGCTGATCGTCGCTGTCGAGCAGCGGCATGGGCTGGGCCAGCACGTGCCGCCGGCTTCCATCGGACCGCTGGATGACGAACTCCTGGCCAGGCAATGCCCGACCCTCGCGCAACCCAACTGCCATCGGAGATGCTTCGAACGGCATGGTCCGACCGTCAGGATGCAATATCTCACACGACCCGCACAACTGATCGTCCCCCGCGGTCGGTCGGTATCCCCACAGCTCAACGGCCGCCTCGTTGAACAACGTCAAACGACCCTCGCGATCCGTCGTGTAGATCGCCGCGGGTAAATTCTGTACGACCAACCGAAATCGCTCTTCGCTCTCCCGCACGGCCCGCTCGGCGCGCTCGCGCTCCAATAGCGCATCGCGTACCTGGTATTGACGGCCCCGCGATTGCAACGCGGCACGCACCAAACTCAGCAGAGAAATTCGGCGGAAAGGCCGCTGCAACAGCAACGCGTGACCGGAGCCACGCAGTTCCTCCAGCAAGCGCACACCGCGATGCTGCAGACCGTCACCCGACACCAAGATGACCAATGGGAAATCCGACCACTCCGGCTGACTTGCCAACGTCTCGACGAGCAGTCGCCGCGATTGCGCCGCAAGCGCCTCCTCGGCCAAGATCGCCATCGCTGCCCCCAACTCGACCTGCGTGCACAATTCCACGAGGTCGTCACAGACCGACGCGCGCAGCCCATCCGACGCGAGGGTGTCGCGTAACACCGCCGCGTCAGCGGCGATGGGGGCCGTGATCAAAACCCGCTGTTCGGGTCCGGATTCAATCGGCGTCGGACTTGTCTTGGTCGAGGCCATCCAGGCGGTCTCCAAGGAAGCGAGGCGCCCCGGCGAGCACCCCCTGGAATTGCCGCAAGGGCTTGCCGAGCTGCAGGCCCTCCGAACCGATCTGCAATTCCCGGATCGCTGTTTCGTGCCAACCGCTGCGGCACTTGTACACCGAAATGGCCTTCCGAATCCTGCCGTCGAACTCGAAATGACGGAACAGTACCACCGTGTCCGCGATATAACTGACGTCGAACGGTTGTTGCGTCGAATTGAAGACGCCGTGCTGCGTCATCGTGAATACCGCAGTCACCTCCTGCTGATTCAGGTAACTCGTCAACTCGTGCAGGTGTAGACTCAGCAACCGTTCCTCCGGCATCGCGTACGCATATCCGTTCAAGCTGTCTATCGCCACCATCCGGACTCCTTCGCCCTCAACCTGTTCGCGGACGGTATGCGTAAATTCGCCGGAGGTCAGCTCCGCAGGATCAATCTGTTGAACGCGAATCACACCCGAATCAACGTGCTGCGCCAGCGGTAGCCCGATGCCCTCCGCACGCTGAAACAGGGTCTGCACTCGCTCATCAAAAACATAGAGCACGGATCGCTCGTCCCGCTGGGCCGACGCCACGACCAACTGCGACGCCAGCGCCGATTTGCCCGTGCCGCTCAAACCGAGCAGCAGAATGCTCGTCCCGCGCACGAGTCCGCCATCCAACATACGGTCCATCTGCGATAATCCCGTGCTGATCTGCTCAACCGCGAATTGCCGCCGGTAATCCGCCGCCGTCAGCCGTGGAAACACCTGGATACCGCCAGTATTTATCTTATAGTCGTGATAACCGCTGTAGAAGGGCTGACTGCGGACCTTCGCGACCCGCAACCGCCGCCGATCCGGACCGTAAGTCGGCGTGTTCCGCTCGAGTTCGATCACACCGCTAACCACGCTGTCGATCGCCGGTTGAGCGGGACCGGGAATCTCTACGACCAACACCGTGCAGCGCTTGCCGGTGAAATGTTGCTTCAGAATCATCAATTGACGGCGGTACCACAACTCGTCGCGCGCCTGCACCCGGATCTCTGCCAACGAATCGATCACCAAACGCGTCGGAGAAACCTTCTGCACGTCAGACAACAACGCTTCCATTGTCTGGGGAAGCTCTACTTCAGCCGGGTGCAGCATCGTCTGCTGCACGCCGGCGTCCGGCGGCGCAAGACGATGCAGCAACACGCCGTCCAACGACCAGTCGTGTGAACGGGCGAGCTTGCGAATCTCCTCCTCATTTTCCGATGTCCCGAGGTAGAGCACCGTTTCACCCTGGCGCGCGCCGGCGATCAAAAATTGCATGCATAATGTCGTTTTACCCGCCCCACTCGCACCGCGAATCAGCGAAATCTGCTCGCGGGGAGCACCGCCCCCCAAGACCTGATCGAGTCCCTCGATGCCAGTGCTGACAAAAGTTTCGTTCTCGGTCATGTCACATCTCGGAAAGCAGGAAAATCAATCGCCTCTGTTTATACATCGGCAAACTGAGAATAGGAAATACATTTATATGTCGTTTCGTATCCGCGACGTGTCCAACGTGAGCTGCGCCACAAGTTCTTCGGACCCCGACCTCGAATGGGCGACCAGGCCGCGTAACGTCAGCACCTTTACCGCGGAAAAGCCGGTTGCCGCCAGCACAGACAGGTGTGCGCGGATGAACTCGGCCCACGTCGTAATGCGCTTTCGTTGCGGCGCGGGCGGCGGAATTCCCCAGCCGCGGAATTCGCCGTCGCTGGCATCGATCGCAAGGTCGATGATCGCGGCGACCACCATGCCACCCCATGCCGCGCCGAGTAGACCAACGGGGTGAACGTTACGGTCTGGGAGCTGCTACACTGCCGATGGTTCAAATCGACCGAACGCGTATGATAACAACCAGTTTTTGATTCACTATCTGTACACGACGCCATGCCATTCTGCCGTCGGGTTTTGGTACACGTCTTGCGTACTGTTCAGCTGAGGAGCGGGAACTGAACGAGTAACAAACCGATCAGTCGCGACCAAGAGTGGGAATAGTGAATCGCGTACCAAATGACGAAACTAAGGAAAAACGCTGCAATGATGCAGACCACCCTGCTGCAGCGTTTTCAGCCTATGCAGTGATCGCACGTGCGCAACGGCTGGCTGCGCTAAATGCGTTGACTGGACAGTATGCCCATCGGATGCGTAATCCGCTCGCGGCGATTCAAGCCGCCTGCTCCAGTTTGCGCGATGACATCCAGGATCCTGACCACCAGCAGCGACTCGAGCTAATACTGCAAGAAGTCGCACACACGCTTTTGCTGATTTCCGCCGACGTTCAGGCCGTCAATCAACCGGAGGAACCTCCTTGTGAAATCGATGCGGTCGGCGAAATTGCAAGTATTATTGAAATCGCCCAGGCGATGGATTCGAACGCGCACGAGATCGAATGGCAGGCTCACCCCGCAGCCAACTGCTTCGCGCCGCGAATGGCATTTCGCGTTGCTGTCTTCGGCCTGCTCGAGCAATTGATCGCGGGGCCTGCGGCCAATAGGATTCAGATTGCGTTGCACTGTGGCGACGAGCGATTGCAAATCCGCTTCACCGCCGAGAGCATAACCGGTGAGCGCCGCGCCGCATTCGAGCCTTCGTCTTTGAGCCCAACCGAACCGGTTGACGTACTCGGGCTGCAGATTGCCGAGCGATTTGCGCGTGACGCTAAGGGTCGTCTGAAGCGTTGGATGCCTGAGGACGGTTCGGAGATCATCACACTCGATCTGCCCTGCGTCAATGGCTGACTCACTCCTCGTCATAGAAGACGAAGTCCTGCTCGGAAAAGAGATGCAACGCCGCTTCGTTAAACAGGGGTGGGATGTGACCTTGGCAACCGATCTCGCCGCGGCTCGTCGGCAGCTTATCGACAAAGAATTGCGGCCGTTGGTGGTGTTGGCCGACATGACCTTGCCCGATGGAAACAGTCTCGATCTGCTTGAAGAATTTCAGCAGACACCGTCCGCCGACAGCGAGTGGATCATGCTTACGGCCTACGGCACAATCCCCGACTCGGTGCGCGCCCTGCAATTGGGCGCGCTGGACTTTTTGGAAAAACCCGTCGTCGAAACTCGGCTGGACCTCGCCCTGAAACGCGCCGCGCGCAGCGCCCGTGCTCAGCGACGCCTGACCAATCAGTCCGCCGACCAGGTTGCCAAAAACAGCGTGGAGCGCTTTATCGGTCGCAGCAAGCGAGCCGAAGAGACCCGACACATGCTCCAGAAAATCGCGCAGGCGGACTTCAGCGCTCTGATACTGCGCGGTGAAACCGGCTCGGGCAAAGGGCTTGCGGCGCGTATTCTGCATTACAACGGATCGAGAGCTGACGGCCCGATGGTCGAAATCAACTGCGCCGCACTGCCCGATGAATTGCTGGAATCAGAGTTGTTTGGCCACGAGGCCGGCGCCTTTACCGGCGCAAAAGGTCGCCGTGAAGGTCTGTTCGAACAAGCGCAATGCGGCACCTTGTTCCTGGACGAGATCGGCGAAATGCCGCTTGGCCTGCAGGCCAAGCTGCTTAAAGCGGTCGAAGACCGCAAAATCCGACGGGTTGGTGGCAATCGGGAGATAACGATCGACGTACAGATTGTTGCGGCGACCAACCGTGACCTGGAAACCGAGGTAGCGGAGAAACGGTTTCGCAGTGATCTGTACCATCGTTTGAGCGTGTTTCAGATCATTCTGCCGAATCTGGCGGAACGTCCGGAGGATATCGAAGACCTGGTCGAGACCTTCGTGGTCGAGTTTAGCAAGCGCACCAATCGCCGCATCGAGGGGGTATGCGGGGAGGTCTGGGACGAGCTAAAGGCTTACCACTGGCCGGGTAACGTGCGTGAACTGCGCAACGTGATCGAACGCGGCGTTTTGCTGGCGAGCGGTCCTATGCTGGATCGCCGCTGGCTACAGCTGAATACTTCGGGCAAAAAAATCACGTCTCTGGATGGCGATCGCTTGTGTTTTCCTCTCGATGGCAGCATCAGCCTGGACGAGATCGAAGAGCGATTGATTCGTGAGGCGCTCAAACGTAGCGGCGGTAACGTAACACACGCGGCTGAAAACTTGGGCATAAGTCGACAGACAATGCGCTACCGTATTGAAAAATACCATATCGATCCCGACGAATTGCTGACAAACTAAGTCACCGGTGTCGCCGGCTTCACCAGCCTGATCGTGCGTAAGAAAACCTGTCTTGCGCTACACGACAAGCGAAAGGGCGGCACGGAATTCAGTTGTATCCACCTGGAGCAGCCCGCGGATCGACTCGCTTTCGTCACGTCACATCTTTTTCCTGGAAAGGCGGAGGCGCTTTTCATTACCGGTGACGAGACCGCTGACGCAAAGGCGTCGTTGACGCAGGCGTTTGCACGAGAGGCGTGTCGTGGGCTACGAGGCCACCGGCGGCATTTTCTCCGACCTGACCCAAGATCGCACCTTCGCCCCCCGGCCCGCACACATCGAAATCGGCGAAGACAGCGCGATCGTTCCTGCTGAGGTTGCTGACGCGATGGAAACGCAGGAATTGGGCGGCATCAAAGGTGCGTGGTCATCGGCTACCGGCAGTGTAAAGGTGGTGTATGAAAGTGCCAAGAATATCGCAAAGGATAAGCTGGCGACACTGGAGACGGCGACCAGCGAGCAATAAAAAAATATGTCATTGGTAAGTGCGCTTCGAGCGAAGTAGCCACCGATTCAGGTGAAGTCATCGTCGGCGAAGGCGGTACGATTACACGGCAGCATGCCGAACGCGGGGACTAGGCAGGCAAGCTCTGGTCGCTGTCGGTCTCGGCCACTGGCGGGTCGATTTCCGATGCCTACAGCTCAGCCAAGAACGCGGCGCAAGCGCGGCACGACGAGCTCAAAGATGCGTCAGTCGACAAGCAAAAGGATTTCGCGATCGGCCAGCAGGCCGCGTCTGAAGTGACCGACGATGAAGGTGAGGTGATAGTCCGCAAGGATGAAGTCATTACGCAGCCCGTCGCCGAAAAAGCCGAACAATGCGGCAAACTGAGCGCGCTGATGGCGGCTGCGGCCGGCGGTCTGGTCGCGGCGGGCGTACAACACGTACGCGATGGTTTTCAAGGGCAGGACGCGACAGCGGCAATCGGCAGGCGTCTGCGCCACGGCGTACGCGCCGTCGGTGGCTCCATTATCGGCGCTCAAGGTCAGATTGTCACCCAGGAGGTCGCCGAGGACGCTGAACAGAAAGGCCGAACCGGCGAACTTTTGGCCGCAGCGGGACTGGCGGATGACAACACGGCCGCCGATAAGGCGGGTCATGCAGCGACGATGTCAAAAATCGGGTACGTGAAGAACGGATCAAGCGGGCCCTCGGCCGGCCTGCGACTCGGGTCGTGCTGGCGCCTGACGATACCATCATACTGAACGTGGGCGAAATCGTCACTCACGAGTCGATCGAGGTGGCGCGTGACGCCGGGGTGCTGGATATACTCGTCTCCAGTATCGACACCAGTAGCGCCAGCGTTGATCCGATGGACAGTCGCCCGGATCAAGCTGGCAAGGCGTAAGCGTTTCACCAGCACCGTTCTATCCAAAGGTAGTCATCCCTTGTAGAGT